>SKOK01000151.1 GCA_007120085.1 Bacteroidales bacterium
GTGCCATCATGCTGGTTGCAGCTTTTTCGACAGGTGCCTTTTCACAAAACGTTGAAGCAGAATTGACTGCAAGAGCCAATGTGCTTAACGCACTCACAATTACCATGGACCAGGATGTGGATTTTAAAATGATATCTGCAACCACTCCGGGAGTTGTGCGGATTAATCCAGATGGTACAGGCAGTTATATTGGACAAGGAGCTACCTCCGGTAAACTCACAATTTCAGGTGCTCAAGACTCTCAAGTTTTAATTACTTATCCAAGTGGCGTCTATTTAATTGGTAATGAAAGATATAATAGTCTTGCATACAGTATGCATGTTTTTGGTTCAGTTGAAAACAATGTAGAAGAAAGCTTGGAAATGACCTATGAGGGCAATCCAGCCATAGATTTATTACGTAACTTATCGTCGACAGATGGAAAATACTATCTATTTGTTGGTGGATCTTTGGGTGGATCAATCGGAAACCCTGAACCATTAACAAACCAAGCAGTCGGTGAATACACCGGTTCAGTCACATTTGAGGTCAGGTACAATTAATCTTCATGGTTGCAGGGCAGTGGCGGGCTTGCCCGCTGCTGCCATTGTTCCAAACTATTTACAAGTCAACCTCCAACCTCCAACCCCCAACCCCCAACCCCCAACCTCCAACCTCTAACCTCTAACCTCTATCTTCTAACTTCTTCAATAAAAAACCCAGACATGAAGCAAATATTAAACATTCAAGCCATCATCATTTTCTTATTGCTGCCCTTGATTTTGGAGGCGCAGGTGTCGCTCATACCGACCTCGGTTTTTATTTGTGGCAATAAAGGCATTGAGTCATTTTATATCCACAACAATACCGACGTGCGGCAGGAGGTGAGCATCAGTTTTCAGTTTGAGTATCCGGACAGCGACGAAGATGGCAATGTAAAGATGGTGTACAATGACAGCTTAAAAGCTGCAAAATATGATCTGGCACCGCATATCAGGGCTTTTCCCGGGAGGTTGATCATGCAACCCAACTCACAGCAAACGATAATATTCCAGGTTAGGGGCATGGATGAAAAGCCTGACGGAACCTACTGGACCCGTGTTGTGGTAACATCCAATGTTGTTTCTCAAGACATAGAAACAGTTAGCCTGGCTGACGGGGTCGGGACACGCATCGATTATGTTTTCAAGCAAAACATACCGGTTTTTTATAAAAAAGGCCAGGTCAGCACAGGTTTGCATGTGATGGATGTTCAAACAAGCTTCTCCAATCCCGGATTAAATGCCATAGCCAAACTGCTTCCCGCAGGCAACTCCCCGTTTATTGGCAGCGTTTCTGCCTGTTTGAGAAATATGGAGGGCCTGCTGATGGCTGAGCAAAGCATGAGTGTTGTGGTTTACGTTGAATCCTTGCGGCGCATAGAACTGCCATTTGATGATGAAGTGCCCCCGGGAGATTATCAGCTTGAGCTGCTGTTTGAAACCCGCCGGAGGGACATCGTCCACCACAACCTGGTACAGGCAGACCCCGTGAAACATATCCTGCCCCTGAGCATCGAATAAGAAACCTTCATATCGACATTGTAATCCTTTATTATTTGTGAAAAACATAGTTATACTCGCACTCCTGTCCTTTCTGTTCATCACCCCGGGACATGGGCGGGAAGATGACTTCATGTTTATCTTCCGGCATCCTGCTGTTGGCAGTTATTATGTAAATGCCATATATGGAAATGGTCAGTATTACTTACCAATTGGTGAACTCTTTGGTTTGCTTTGCATCCATCTTGAAAAAACCGAAAAAGACTCTGTCCTGGGCGGTACTTTCCCCGGAAACAGCAAGTATGAAATAGATCCGCAGGAGCTGGTCATTGTCAGTGGCCGCACAAGGCACAAGCTCGAAAAGGCTGATATTTACATTGGAGAAATGGATTTGTTTTTGACCCCGGAGGTTTTTGAAACATGTTTTGGCTTGCGGTTTAGCATTCATCTCAATACAATGGGTCTTGTATTGCAAAGCGATCATCCGTTGCCTGTTGAAGAGCGTCAGCACAACGTCCGTGCACGTGATGAACTCAACAGGACCCAACCCGATATGATTGATTACCCCATGCTGTTTCCCCGTGAGCGTCGAGTCATGGGCGCGGGCGTTGTTGATTATGCACTGGGGATTGGCAGCAATGGGCATCAGCAAACTTTCAACTATACGTTGGCGGGTGGTGTGGAGGTGTTTGGTGGTGATCTCCAGGGTAGTGTCTATGGTCGCCACAGCGCCGGGGGACTCAGGCAAGACATTGCCAATATTCGCTGGCGCTATGTACTTGATGACAACCCTTACCTGACCAGCCTGCAGGCCGGACAGATTCATACAACCGGACTGCACCAACATCGAATTACAGGCTTTGCTCTTAGCAACGAACCCATCATGCCAAGGCGCGTGTATGATAACTATGTTGTGGACGGTACGACCACCCCGGAATCAGAAGTGGAGCTGTATGTCAACAACCGACTGGTGGCTTATACACAGGCAGATGAACTGGGGTACTATCGCTTTGACTACCTCCTGAACTATGGTACGGTGCGACTTAGCACCCGTATCTATAAACCCTCAGGAGAAATCGTTGTGCAGGAGAACCAGCTGCAGCTGCCATACACATTTCTGCCTCGTGGCACCATCGCATATAATATCCAGGGTGGCAGGGCAAACAGGACTGCTGCCACGTTTGAAAGCCCGGGAGGCTATGCCATACACGGCGACGTTGCTTATGGCGTTGCCAATGGGGTGACAACCATGCTGGGTGTCGAATATTTAAGTGGAGAAATGAATCCGCATTATTATACAAGCGTGTCAGCCAGGCTTCTTGGCCAATACTTGCTGAATGTTGACCTTGTTCCCGGCTATTTCTACCGGGCCAACAGCAGCGTATATTTCTCCTCAAGCCGGAGCGTGAATGCGAGCTTTGCCGGTTTTGAAGGCCGGAGCCATTATAATCCGCGGGGGGCGAGACACGAAACTGTTGTAAATGTCAACATGCCCTTTTTTATCCGCTCATTTCAATCGGGCTTACGTTTCGGGGCAGAGCATCAGGATTTCGACTTCGGGAGCACCACCAGTGGCCGGATCGATGCCAGCATTCGTTTCAACCGGTTACAATTGCGCCTGAACTATCGCGAACGCCTGTGGCGTGCAAGTGAAAGAAACAGCGGTTTTGAAAATGGCCTGGCAACAGCGGCTGTCACATACAATGTGATGCGCAGCCCTGACATTGCCACTGTCTTGCGCGGAATCTCTGTTCGCGTCCAGGCAGACTATCACGTGCAAAGTATGAAGGTGAGAAATGTAAGCTTACAGCTTTCACGAAGCATCGCCCGAAGGGGAAGGCTGCAAATACATGCCCAACAAAACTTGTATTCAGGGGTAAGCAGCATACGGGCTTCCTTAAACATAGACCTTAACCCAATGCGTGTTGCATCGCAATATGCTGCCAGGTCAAATGGATATGGTGACTTGCAGCAGAACTTCACGGGTTCGCTCCTGTTTGACACAAAACAGAACAGCATACTGATGGCCAATCGCCGGCAGGTAGGCCATGCTGCCGTTTCCGTAATGGCCTTTATCGATGAAAACGGCAACGGCCGTCACGATCAGGGTGAACAAAAAGTGCCGCTGAACAACATGCAACTGGACCAGGGTGCAGTTGCCATCGCCGGCAAAGACACCATGCTGCGCTTAACACAGCTTCAACCTTACTGGAAATACAACGCCATGCTAACACAGGGAAGCATAAGCGATCCTATACTGGTTCCGCTTTATACGGAATTTTCATTCGTTACAGACCCCAATCGTTTTAAGCGACTGGAAATACCATTATATCGCAGTGGAACGATCAGCGGCTACGTGCTCATGGCAAACAATGAGACTGAACTGGGGCTCGGTGGTGTGAGGCTGATGCTTAAAGATCAGAAAGGAAAGATGGTGAAAACACTGCGCACCTTTTCTGATGGGAGCTTTTTTGCAATGGGTGTTATACCCGGCACATATCATATCGAGATAGATGCTGTACAACTTAACTTTCTGGACAAATACAGCAGCCCGCGAGTAAAAACACTGACAGTTAAGCCTTTGGCCGAAGGAGACCTTGTCGAAAACATCATCTTTCGCCTGGTTGACAGCCCGCCCAGCACTGAGCCCCGGCATCCCGATGTGTCTGAGGCCAAATTAAAGGAGGGAAAGGATTGACCGTTAAAAATCATCCTGTTAACTTGTTTTCAAAGGCGAATTTGGCGAGCCTCACACAATTGTTTACACCCAGTTTTTTGAAAATGTTTGTTTTGTGAGAATCAACCGTTCGTTTGCTGATGAATAGCATGTCTGCAATCTCTGCACTGGTGTGCCCCATAACAAAGTAATTAATCATTTCGAGCTCCCGTTTTGTTAAAAGTTTTTTGGGCAGGATTGAATCTTTAAGTAATTCATTGCTGCAACCATTATCCTTTACCATCAGTCTTTGGGCAAGGATTTCTGCCACTTTACCCTTGAACCAGTTTCCGCCATCCGCAACAACTCGTATGGCATCAGTAATGTCTTCCACTTTTGCATCCTTGAAAACAATACCATTGGCACCGGCATTCACTACCTCCATGACACTGTCTTCCGACTGATACATTGTCATGATCAGTACCGGTGTTTCCGGCCACTTGCTTTTAATGATGCGGGTGGCATAGGTGGCATTATAGTTTGGCATTTCATAATCCAGCAGAAAAACATCCGGATCAAAAGTCTTTGCCTTTTCAATGGCTTCACGTCCGTCTTTTGCTTCTTCTACCTTTTTTATGAATCCGATTGACAACAACAGCTTAGCCATAGCAGCCAGCACCAGTGTTTGATCTTCAGCAACTAAAATCTTCATCTTATTGTTTTTTGGATAGCAAACCAAGCGTTTAAGCATAAGGGAATGCAGCGTTAAACGTTATGCCACAATATTTGCTTTATGGGAATTGATGGACTTCTTCCTCCTGTTCCCCGGCAGTATTAGCTCAACCGTAAAGCCATTCATGGATGCCTTGATGTGCACCTTTCCGCCAATTAACTCACCACGCTGTTGCATGGTATGCAACCCCATCCCATTGTTCAATATGTTTTTACAGCAATTAATCCCATGACTGAATACGCGCAAGGCAATGCTTTTATCCTTTTTTTGCTGGAGAAACAACTCCGCAGGTCTTCCCGGACTGTGTTTCATCGCATTTTGCAAGGCTTCTTCAGCAATGCGGTATATGTGTAATTTCTCATGACAGTTCAGATCTGACTCGACAGCTTCTACCAGGCAGGTCACCTTTATCCTGTTGCCAAGCTTTTTGACCAGTTTCTCCAGGGATGACTCAAGCGTTGCACATGGCAGCAAGTCATTGTGCAGACTCCCGGTTAAGTTGCGCAGTGAGCGGATGGCCGCTGCCAGGTCATCACGAAGATGCTTAATTTCGGAATGGACCTCCTGCCCCGCCAGTTGCTTCATTAATGCTTCGGTCTTTAGCTTGGCTGATACAAGTAACTGCCCGGAATGATCGTGTATTTCCCGCGAAATCCTCCTGCGTTCATTTTTTTCGCCCCTCAGCATGGCCAAAAAATGATGATCACCAAAACCTCTATGGCCTCTTCTTTCCATGCGGGCATAAGCTTGTTGCTCTGCTGTTCTTTTTTCTGACAACGAGATGTCAGTAACCGACATTAGCAATAACTCGCTGCTGTTTTTTGAAATATATTTGTATGATGTGTTGGCAGGGAAAAGCCTTCCGTCTTTTTTGCGATGAACGACATGGTTTTCAAAAACAAGTTGCATCCCTGCAGCTTCTGAAACCTGCACGGGATTATCAGCCAGTTCACACAACGACATATTGACAAGCTCATCACGGGAATAACCATAAACGCTTGCAGCTGCCCGGTTGGCTTCAACGATCTGTAAGTTGTCTCTTTTGGCCAGGAAAACCGGGTTTGAAGATATGTCAAACAGACTTCGGCAGTGCAATTGTTGTTCTGAAAGTCTTAAAAGAACTTCTTTCTCGTGAATAATGTGTGATAATATTTCTTGAAACTCGTGGTGCGAAAAGTCTTTGTTGATGATGTAGGTGGTTCCGCCTTCCAATGCCTGTGTGCTTTTTAAATCGCTCGTTTTGTTGGATAAAGCAATAAAAAACGGAATATAATTCTTTTCTCCGGCCCTGGTTTTGCTGACAAAATCAACCAACATGCTGCAGTGCATGCCAAGGTCATACAGAATGATTAACGGTTGAAAATGGATTATTTTTTGAAACCCTTCCTCTAAACTACCGGCCTCAAAAACAGCAAGTTCATCAAGTGTGCTGATATTGCCAATTATGCGTTTTCGTATGTCAGGCGCTGAATCAATAACCAGGACATGCATCGTGCTTCTGCCTCTCTCCTTCTGGCACATGTTAACCAAAGTTGTTAAACAAACATTAAAACTTTTTTAAAGGGGATCAAAAGTATAAATAAAATTACAAAAAACTAATTTTATTGAATAAAAATATGCCCAGTGGTTGTGTTTAATAAATAAATGGCCGTGATTTCAGTCTGGCAGCGCACATATGAATGCTCAGAAACTATTGATCAGTTCTTCAAAAGAAAGATCCATCAGCGGGAATGCTTCCCAGCCATTGTAATCAAAGTGCCACCATTCGGTTGGGTAGTGTGTGAAGCCGTGATGCGCCATAACCTCAAACAGGAAACTGCGGTTTGCGATCACCTCTTCCGGGAAGTTCATATATTCGGGGTGTGCCCTTTCGGTGAACTCATCATAATCGGTGGGCATGGGGATCTCCAGTCCTGTGGCAAGGTCAATGAGGGTGACATCCACGGCGCAACCCCGGTTGTGCCGCGAGCCATACCTTGGGTCGGCCACGAAATCGGGGTCGGGATAAACCTCGAAAAACTTCACCGTGGCGGCATACGGCCGATAAGCATCATACACGAGCAACCCCAGTCCGTAATGAGCCAGCGAATCCTGCACCCGTTTCAATGCATCAGCAACAGGCCTTCGCAAAAACGCTTTGGGCTCGGTATAAATCACCTCGCCGGTAAAATTGTCCTCGGTGGCATACCGAATGTCAAGCAAGATGCCTTCGATGTGCTTCTCAAGGTCAACAAGCTGCATGTCAGGGTTCTCTGCTACCTGCGCGCGGTATTCCTCAGTCGTGTTAACGATGTAAAGTTCGTGATGATCTGTTTTGCAGGCTTGCGCAAACAACAGCAAGGCAATGGATGTGAAAAGGAAATTGTTCATTGTTATGGGTTTATGGTTACGGGTTCATGGTTACGGGTTCGGAGTTCGGAGTTCGGAGTTAGGGGTTCATGGTTGCTAATTTCTGGCTTCTTTTTTGCGCTCTTTGCGTGTTTTTATCTTTGCGTTCTTTTCGAGGAACAAAATAATTCCACGCAAAGGCCGCAAAGGTTTCTCACGCAAAGCACGCAAAGAAGTCATTATTAGTCCCTCATTATGAGCTAAATACAGCCCGAGATCGAATAACTTGAAAAACAAGTTACA
>SKOK01000082.1 GCA_007120085.1 Bacteroidales bacterium
GAATGTCGGTTTGGAGCTGTACTGTGCGAGCCACATTGTTGTTGGGCAAGACCAGTTCCAGTGAGAGTTCGTTGGTGCCTTCGGGCAGTGACATCCGGGTGTAGTGTATAGAATGCGGCAGGGTTTGCCAGTTGCGGGTATCGGCTTGTTCGGCTATGGCGCCGAGCACCCCAAAGATGGCACCTATGGTTTGATCTTCTTTGCGGATCCGTTGTTCGGCCACCTGCCTGATGGCCAGCCTGAGCAGTGCGGTGCCCATTTCGCGCAGCATCCTGTCTTCAAGAGATTTGAAAGCAATATCATTGATGCTCTGGGCTTTGTAAAGCGGTGCGCTCACATTGTGCGATTTCAGTCGTGCTGAGGTATAAACAGGCCGGCGTTCCGCATACTTAGGGAATGCCATTCGCACCACGCGCAGGTCGCCGAGGTTTTCAGAAGCTTCTTTTGAAACCGGCACAGCAAAGGAGAGGCCGGCCTCTTCATTCTGAAAATGAACGATGCCTGCGCTGCCCCTCACAATGGTGAACATGATGCTTTGCTCTTGCTTGACCGGGCCGAGGCCGTTTTGCCAGAAGAACACAAGCTCACCCTTGTTGTCGGCTGTTTCAGCATCTAACTTCAAGTTAAAGCGCTCTTCAAAGATGCGGACCTGGTCGCGAAAGCCGGTGCGATGAGCTGCTCTCAGCAGGTCACGTTTCAATTGTTCAGGAGCCGTGATGCCAAAAAGTCGCGCATAGTCATCCTCATATATTTCAAGGGCATTGCGGTAAGCTATGAATGCGTTGTTGTAGTCGCCGCTGGCATCATGAATAATGCCCATCAGGTTATGGATAAAGGCATCCCGCCTGTACCTGTTGTTTGAACTGTACCTGTCTTCAAGAGCCGCAAGGCCGATATTGAGCCTGCGGCATTCTACGAGGGCAGCCTCCAGGTCGCCGAGGTGGATGAAGTTCATCGCCTTGTAGTAGTGGATCATCAGCAGTTCAAAGTGCTCTCCGCGGTATTCTGTAACTTTTGGGTTTGTAAGAAGTGCGAGAGCCTCGTCAAAGAGGTCTTTGCGGAAGTCCTGGCCCAGGATATATGCCTCTTCAAAGATTTGATTACTCCTGAAATAATTGCCAAGCATTTGTTCTACCACGCCCTGGTTCATCAGGTGCAGCAGCCTGGTGCGCCGCCGCTCGGCCCGCCGGTCGTTTTCAAGTACCCTGGCTGCCTCTTCGATGTTGCCCGACCGGAAGTGGCCGTGAAACTCTTGTTGCAGCTGGTAGTAGGAGCGGCAACCTGGCAGCGCAAACAAGGCAATGAGCACCAACAGCAATAACAATTTTTTATGCTGCCGGTGCACATTGGCAAAAATGTGCCGGTTCATATTATCCGGAGAAAGCATCATTGGAAGAGATGTCAGTTTCTGACGGTTTTCCTGATCTGTTTTTCACCAATCCAAACCTTTTCATTGGTTTCCATGTCGGAAAGATCCAGGTTGACCTGGTAAAAAATGACCTTGTCGCGGCGGTATTGGTCAACGATGGAGTTCATGGTGCCTGTCAGCATGAAGTCGGCACCGGTTTCGCGACGCCACTGTGCCACGGTCTCCGGATTGGCAAACTCGTGCTGGTCAGCCCTTTCTTCACGGATCTGCTCCCTGAACTCGGCGCCCTGGACAACGCGCACCATGCCGCTGTTGATAAACTCCCTTTCCATGTTGCGGATGAATGTTTCGGCATCAATATGTTCGTGGCTGCGATTGCGGACATCACCAACGATGATGACAGGCGGCCTGCCGTGTGCTTGCTCAAAGCGGGTTAACCAAGGCCTGGTGAGCACGTCAGTGATCATCTCCTCTGCCACAAGGCGTGAGTCGGTGTCGTTCCAGCGACCGCTCAGGTCAATGGCACGGTCAGTGTCAACGCGGGTTACCCGGCGCTGACATCCGGCTGCCATCATCAGCGCAGCCATCAAAACGAAAAGCAAAGTTCTGTTCATGGTTCTAAAAATTGTATGGTTTGTATTGGTAAAAATACATCAAATAATAGTTCGAAGTAAACAAATATTATGCCTTTTTTTGCAAAGCATGTCATATTTAGTCCATCTTTTTGTATTCGCCCGTTTCCGGGGTGGCGTTCGATTTCATACAAGGGGTGCACGTAAGCGTACACTTTAGCTGGTGCTTATTGGTGTTTGTTTTCTTAAAAGGCTGAAAATGTGATGCTTTGTTTTGTTGGCACAATATTCGTAACATTGTTTGCGAAAGAAACAGTAAAATTTTGCAAAGATGGACAAGATCATAGAAAAGAAAAGATGGACAGTAAAAAAGCTGTTAAGCATAGCAGGGGTTTCTGCATTTGCTCTTTTTATCATATATTTACTTGTTTTTCGCGACACAAGCAGTCGCTTATATGTTGACAAGGACAAAATGACCATTGCCGGCGTGGAGCAAGGCCGTTTCCAGGAATTTATTCCGGTTGACGGGGTGGTTCAACCCATTGTGACCATCCACCTGGATGCCGTTTTAGGTGGCCGGGTGGAAGAAATTTTTGTAAGGGATGGCGCCCAGGTCGAAGAAGGCGACAAAATTTTACGGTTGTCCAACGCACAAGTCGAACTTAGCCACATGCAACAGGAGAATACTGCTCTGGAAGTGTTGGACAGGTACCAGAATACACGTTTGAACCTGGAGCGCAATATGTTCAGCCTTGAGAGGCAACTTGCTGACCTTGAGTACCGCCTTGACTTTGCCCAAAAGGATTACCTGCGCAAAAAGCATTTCTTTGAACAGGGTGTGATCTCTGATGAAGAATATGAAAATGCTGAGCGTGAATACCGTTTTGCCCTGCGTAACTTCGAAATTGGTGTGCGCACGATGCAGCACGATTCAATGTATGTATCAACACAGATGCAACAAATCAACCAATATATTTCCCGCGTTGAGGAAAATATCAACATGCTGCACCAGACCATTGACCAGCTCATCATACGCTCACCCATCGGCGGTCAGCTCTCTTCTTTCAATGTAGAGCGCGGTGAAACCAAGTCGGCAGGCCAGAACCTGGGCCAGATCGACGTGCTTGACGGCTTTAAACTGCGTGCCCGCATCGATGAGCGTTATGTGAACCGCACATATATTGGCCAGCCGGCATCATTTGATTATGGTGGTCAAACGTACAACCTTGAGATCAGTAAAATTTACAGCACCATTACGGGTGGTGCCTTCGAGGTTGATCTTGAGTTTAACAGTGAGCCTCCTGCCATTCGCCGTGGACAAACACTGCAGCTCAGGCTTCAGTTCAGTGGCGTTGCCGATGCACTTATCATTCCGCGCGGCGGATTTTACCAGACCACGGGAGGCAACTGGATCTATGTGCTCGACGCCTCAGGATCACAGGCGGTTAAACGACCCATACGCATCGGCAGACAAAACATACACCATTATGAGGTGCTGGAAGGACTTGAACCCGGAGAACGCGTGATCACATCATCGTACGACAGCTATGGCGATAAAGACAGATTGGTCTTCAGATAAACCAAATATTCAATATTCAATCTCTAACTTCTAATATCCAACATCTAACATCTAACATCCAACATCTAACATCTAACATCCAACATCCAACATCTAACATCCAATATTCAACTTTAAAAACCGGAAAAATGATTAAGACAGTAGATTTAACCAAGGTGTTTCGTACCGAAGAGGTCGAGACCACAGCCCTGAACCAGGTGTCGTTTGAGATCAAAGAGGGCGAATTCGTTGCCATCATGGGCCCGTCAGGTTGCGGCAAGTCCACTTTGCTGAACATCCTGGGATTGCTTGACAATCCGAGCGGTGGCGAGTACCATTTCATTGACAACGAGGTGTCAAACTATTCTGAGAAGCAGCGCGCCAACCTGCGCAAGCGCAACATTGGCTTTGTGTTCCAGAACTTTAACCTCATCGACGAGCTGAGTGTTTTTGAGAACGTGGAGTTGCCTTTGATTTATCTGGGCTACAGCGCATCTGAGCGCCGCAAGCGCGTAGAGGAAGTGCTCGAACAGATGGGGATCATGCACCGCAAAAACCACTTCCCGCTGCAACTTTCGGGTGGTCAGCAGCAGCGTGTGGCCGTTTGTCGTGCCGTAGTGGCCAGACCGCATATCATCCTTGCGGATGAGCCCACCGGAAACCTCGATTCCACCCACGGCGACGAGGTGATGAACCTGCTCGAAGAACTCAACAAAAATGGGACCACCATCATTATGGTAACGCACTCCCAGCGCGATGCATCTTATGCGCAACGCATTATAAGGTTGTTCGATGGACAGATCGTTACCGAAGACAAATCAACGGAATTCGTTCTTACCTCTGCAGCACACTAGATAATCCAAAGCGATACACATGTTTGTGCATTTTCTCAAGACAACTTTGCGTAAATTTCGCCGGCAGCCTTTGTTCGCAGTCATCAACCTTTTTGGTCTGGCTACGGCAATGGCTGTTTGTTTCATGATTGTCCTTTATGTTCATAGTGAGCATGGTTTTGACCGCTTTCATGAGCAAAGCGACAACATATTCAGGTTGAGTATGCACATGGATATACAGGGTGACCTGAGGAGTGAGGCCGTAACGAGTCATGCCGTTGGCCCTGATTTGCTGGAGCATTTCCCGGAAGTGACGGGCATGACGCGCGTGGCAGGATGGAACACCCCTGTAAATATCTGGCAGGATGGCCGCTATGTTACAAGCAGCCAGTCAATGTATGCCGAATCATCCTTTTTTGATGTGTTCTCCTTTAAGCTCCTGCGCGGTAATCCCCAAACAGCACTTACAGAACCTTTTTCCGTGGTGATAACCAAAGACTTTGCCGCCGAATTATTTCCTGGTGAAAACGCAATGGGCAAAATGATCAGGCTTGACAACAGGCAGGAAACGTATATGATCACCGGAATTGCTGAAAACTGTCCGTCAAACTCGCACCTGCAGTTTAATTTGCTGCGCTCTTACCCGACATTGCGCGAAATATCATCAGCAAACTTTTATGAGTGGGATGCAAACATCAATGCCTTTACCTATGTGGTGCTTGCCAATGATGCGGACATGGATGTTCTTCAGCAAAAAACAGATGCACTTACCCATGAAAAGCTAAACTATAAGTATGAAGGGATGGGTGTGCATATCCGGCTTCAGTACTTCCCGGTAAAAGACATTCGGTTGCATAGCCCGTTTAACCACGATATGATTGAAACAGGCACTGCAGGCAAGGTGTGGGTTTTTTCCGTGATCGCCCTGTTTGTGCTTTTTGTTGCAGGATTTAATTATGTGAATCTTACCATCGCACGTTCAGGGAAGCGAGCAAAGGAAGTGGGCGTGCGTGCCGTTTTGGGAGCTGGCAAAGACTTGTTGAAGAAACAGTTTTATTTTGAAAGCATTTTTATGACGGCTGCAGGCTTCCTTGCCTCACTGATACTGGTCGAAATGCTGCTTCCTTTTTTCAACCAGGTGATGCAAACAGATCTGAATATGTTTGGCGCACCCTGGTGGTTAATTGCTTTGCTTGCGGTCATCTTTACAGGCCTTTTTGGATTCCTGGCAGGCATTTACCCATCTTGGTACATGTCGAGGTTTCAACCGGTAAAAATACTGAAGGGGGAGTTCTGGCAAATGCCTGGTCGTTTTCAACCCCGCAACATGCTCTTGCTGATACAGTTTGTTGTTTCACTGGCACTTATTGTCAGCACCATCGTTGTGTTTTTGCAAATCCGATACTTCAGCAGGATGGACCTTGGGTTTGATGACAAAAACCTTGTTGTGGTGCTGGCCGACAATCACGAAAACGCACAGCTTTTCAGGCACAGGATGTCGGAGTATCCCTTGTTTTCAGAATTTACCCTCACAACATCCTTTCCGGGTGGTTCTTTGTATGTAGAAGGCATAGAGTCAGAAGATATTTCACCAGGAATCATGGCACAGCGCATTTGGGTGGATCAGCAATTTCTCCAAACCATGGATGTCCGGCTGGATACTGGTCGTTTTTTTGTGGCTGATGCAGGGCCTGAAACTGAATATGTTTTGATAAACAGGGCATTTGAAAGGAAAGCAGGATGGGCGGACGCCATCGGCAAAAACATCGGACGCGAAGGAAGGACTTACAGGATCATTGGTGTAACAGATGATTTCCATATGCAATCTCTTCACAATGAAGTGGAGCCCATGGTAATCGGTGTATTGGGCAGCCGGCGACAATATGCTCAGCTTCCCGTATGGGTTATGATTCGCTTTGACGAAACAAGCAGCGCTGAAGTGCTGTCAATTCTTCAGGAAGAGTGGATCAGGCTTTTCCCTGATAAAACATTCAATTACTATTTCATATCTGAACTGATATCTGACTTGTACGTAGATGACCATTCCTTTGGAAGGCTTTTCCTGGCCTTTACCCTTTTGGCCATCCTGATCGCATTGCTTGGAGTACTGGGCCTGTCGGCGTTTATGGCCCGGCAAAGACAAAAAGAGATCAGTATCCGGAAGGTGCTGGGTGCCGGCAGCGGGTCGCTGGTATTCATGATGTCGGCTGAGATCTTGAAATGGTTAATGATTGCCGCTGTCATTGCACTGCCATTGGCCTGGTTCTACATGGAAAAATGGCTTGCCGGCTTTGCTTATTCCATCAGCTTCCCCTTTTGGACAATGGGAGCTTCCCTGCTGGCCCTGCTGCTGATCGCATTGCTGATCGTTACCTTCCAGTCAATGCACACCATTCGTAAAAACCCTGCCGAAGTGCTGAGCTCTGAGTAAACCAGGCCGGTAACCAAAGAAGCTGCCTCTTTTGATGCATTTCCTTACCTTTGCCAGGTAACCAATCCTGTGCAATGATGTTTCCATTTCGCGGCCGGCCTGTTCGTCTTGATGCCTTATCAAGCATATTCCGCGCTTTAAAGTACCGGAATTACCGTTACTATTATTATGGACAGAGCATTTCCCTTGTTGGCGTATGGGTGCAGAATATTGCGATGGGCTGGCTGGTTTATCGTTTAACCGGTTCGGCATTGTTGTTGGGAACCATCACTTTTGCCTTGCAAATACCGTCATTATTTATCACTCCTTTCGCTGGCGTGCTGGCCGACCGGTGGAATCGCCGCAATGTCATCATATACACGCAGGCTTTGTCAATGTTAGTGGCATTTGTGCTGGCCTGGCTCACGCTTACCGGAAAGATCACCGTGCCGCTGATCATTGTGCTGGCACTTTTCAATGGAGTGGTTTTGGCGTTTGACACCCCTTTCAGGCAGTCTTTCGTTCCTGATATCATCACCCGGCGCGAGGATTTATCGAATGCCATTGCCCTGAATTCATCATTATACAATCTGGCCCGCTTCATTGGCCCCCCTATAGGAGGGGTGCTTATAGCCTGGGTTGGGGAGGGCTGGTGTTTTTTTATCAATGGGGTTAGTTTCCTGGCCGTGATTGTTGCTTTGCTGGCCATGCGCATCAAAAAGGTGGTACGTCCGC
>SKOK01000285.1 GCA_007120085.1 Bacteroidales bacterium
ATTTACACCGCAACCGATATCCACGGCAATTCGAGCACTTCAGGATTCAGGATTACCGTGATTGATGTGGAAGACCCGGAATTTGAGGACATGGAAGACCTCCATCGTGACAATGACCCAGGAGCATGCGGTGCTCACGTTTACTGGGAACCGCCAACAGTCACCGACAACTGCGGGGTGGAATCCATCGAAAGCACTCACCAGCCCGGCGACTTCTTCCCCGTTGGAATAACAACAGTGGTGTACACGGCTGAGGATATACATGGAAACACAAGTTATTCCGGTTTCAGGATCGAGGTGATTGATATTGAACCCCCGGAAATCGAACCCCTGGTCGACATCGAAGTTGTGGCAGCACCCGGTGCATCCGGCGCAAACGTATATTGGGATACACCAGAAGTTACGGATAATTGCGAAGTTGCATCAGTGGAGGTCAGCCATAACTCCGGAGATTTCTTCCCGACCGGTGACACAGTGGTGACATACACTGCTACCGACCCAAGCGGCAATGAAGCACAGGAAAGCTTCACGGTTACTGTGCATCCACCGTCATTTCCTAATGAGTTGCAACTGGACGGCCTCATCATTACGGAAGATGACGGACCACAATGCTTTGAAGCTGCCATAGCGATTTACATGATGAATTCCACTGTTGAAAGTGGTGCAGATGTTAGCCTGGTAGCCGGTGAATACATCAAAATACTACCGGGGACGCACATTAAACACGGCGCGCAGTTTGTGGCTCGAATCGACCTGGATGGCACCTTCTGCGATGATACAAAGGCCAGGCCCGCTGCTGACGTGCTCGATGCGATAACACCCCAAGCGCCAATAAAAGAAAGAGATATAGGGCTTTTCTTCAAAGTATATCCTAATCCCACCGATGGAATCTTTACCCTGGAGTTGTTAACAGATGTTGAAAAAGGCAGCATACAGGTTGAAGTATTCGCACTTTATGGATCCAGGGTGCTGCGCCAGAAACTGCCTCCACAACCTATTCACATGGTTGACTTAACTCATTTCCAACCCGGCATGTACATCATAAGGGTGAGCGCAGGAGATCACTCAGGCTTTGCAAGACTGATCAAAAAATAAGAATGATGAGGTTGTTGTAATGGGTTTGCCCCCATTTGCTGATATTGCTCTGGCAAATGGGGGCATTCTTAATTAATGCGGCACTATTTATATTTATTCACTACTGTCCGGTATAATTCTATTACGGCCTAACGGGACTTAATGAAAAATCCTACAATACTTTCTTTCTGCCAATATTTTGTCCCTAACGAGACTGCCCCGATAGGGGCAAAATATTGGTAGAACAAAAAACAAACCCCAAGTCCGTTAAGTCCCGTAGGGACGATATATATCAAGCGTTTCATAGCCAGCACACATTTTTTCCCGGACAGCAGTGATATTTATTGTTTTTTCCTGGTAATTAGCCATTGCGCAAACATCTGAAGCAGCATAAAGGCGCTAATAAACAATGACAGACGCCCAAGGTAGTTTCCTGATGCCGAAAATGGGGTTATTTTACGGTTCCTGTTAATTTCGGTTGCAATGGCAGTTTCCTCCCACCACTGTGTTGATTCGATGATCTCGCCCCTCTGGTTAATAAAGGAAGATATCCCGGTGCTGGCAGAGCGTGCAATGCTACGACGCAACTCGATAGCCCTGAGGCGGGCATACTGGTTGTGCTGGCGGTAACCCGGGGTGTTGCGCCACCATCCGTCGTTGGTAACGATGAACAATAGCTCGGCTGCATTATAAATGTACCCTGTCATGAAATCACCATAGATTGATTCATAGCACACCGCAGCACCAACAAATTCGTTATTTGCCGTTTGAAAAACACCGCGTTCTTCCTGTGCGCCCAGGCTTCCGGCAATGCCACCAAAGGCGTCAACAATGACTCCAACCGGCTTCAGGATATTAAAATAGGGCATCCTTTCGATGCCGGGCACCAGCTTCGATTTATGATAGTATTGCAGGGGTCTGCCCGTTTCTATCATCACCACAGAATTATAAGCCACATAATGCCTGTCGCTGTTGGCCAGCGGCCTTGCCTCCGGAGGCAGCGAGGCACCCGGTTCAAAAAGCTCATACACAAAGCTGCCCATTATCCAGATAACGTCCGGATTTCTGGCAATGTGCTCCCGAATTCGCATTACTGCATAATTAGACTCTGCTTCATGCATCCAGATGCCACGCGGGTTGGCAGCCTCAGGTGCAACAACAAATCGTGTTTCGGGTGTCAGGCGGCTGTTGGCAAGATCAATCATTTTGTCAATTCTTTCCTGCACCACACTGTTCGTAACAGCTTCTTCATAAGGATCTTCAGCGGGTTGAATGATCACGACATGCACAGGATGGTCAGTTTCCTCATAATTATGCCAGATATACAGTGAGATAATTGAAGGGACCACCAGGGCGATGACTGCAAAGCCCAGGCTCCACTTACCGATTCTTTGAAGACTCCCGCTTTTCAGATAATGTTTCAGGCCAAAGAAGAGCATGAGGTTAACAACCAGCACCCAGATGGCACCACCGGCAGTGCCGGTTACCTGGTACCACTGCACCCAGGCAGGGTAAGCGGCAAATACGTTGCCGATGTCGAGCCAGCTCCAGCTTAACTCCCAGCTGCCGTGCAGGAACTCAAAGCTCAGCCAAAAAAAGATCACGCTTAATGATCCCTGCCGGCCAGGGACCAGCCGTCTTCCGAGGTGCATCAGCCACCAGGGGATCGCCATAAAAAAAGAGTTCAGCACAACGGCCACCACCATTCCCGGCAAGGTAGCAAACATGATCCACCAGGTTGTGAGCAGGTTAAAAACAAAGAATCCCAACCAGGCATACATCAAAAACACAATGCTGCGATAGTTTTTGCGATGTGTCAGGACATGATCCTCGAGCAAAAACAACGGGATGAAAGCAACAAAAGCCAGAAACGGTAAGCCGCGCGCAGGCCAGCTCAAGGCCAGAAATAAGCCCGTACAAAGGCTATATAACAAGAGTTTGTTCCGTTGAAAAAAATGCATTGAAATTATAAATTATGGTTTGAGCTTTTGCGATCGCATCGCTTTATGCAATCCCATCGCAAACAAATCATTAAATCATAGGACGCAGCATTTTATTCATTTGGCTTCTACTGCGAACCCTTCGAGCTTATTTTCATTTATACATTTTCCTATGATGGCATCCTGAAGTCTGGCGACAAATACACCGGGTATTTCTTAAAGAAAAGCGATGTGTTTTCGGCTGCCTCGGTTATTGGCCTGAATTTGAACCCGGTGGCCTCAATTATTTTGTTGTTTGAAAAATGCCTTCTGATATTTGCGTTACGTGCTGTTTCTTTTGACAGCAGGGGCTTTTGGCCAGTCATAAGGCTTCTGGCTTTTTCTAATCGCCAGGCCAGTTCACTAAGAAAGCGCCCGGCACGATACTTTGGAGCTTGTGCACCTGAATAATGCGCGAATAGTGTAAAAAGCTCCTTGTAAGACAGGTCTTCGCTGCTAAGTATATAACGCTCGTTAATGATATCGCTGTCAGTAAGCATCACCATAATCCGGGCCACATCACGGGCATCCACAAAACCCGTAACGCCAGAGGTGTAAAACTTCATGCCATTCTTGACTGACTGATAAAGCTGTGCGCTTGACCGGGCAGGATCACCGGGGCCAATTACAACAGTCGGATTAACGATCACCATCGGCAATCCCTCCTCTGACGCACGCCACACCTCACGTTCTGAACCATACTTGCTGATTGCATACCATGAGTTTGTCCTGGAGGTTTTCCAAACCAGTGACTCTTCCACAAGGTTGTTTTTTTCAGGACTGCCAATGGCAGCCACGCTGCTGCAATGACAAAACTTCCGGATGTCGGTCGAAAGTGCAACGTTTACCAGGTTGGCCGTGCCTTCGACATTGGCATTCAGCATTTGTTCCTTGTCGTCGGGCATAAAAGACACCATGGCAGCACAATGATAGACATATTCCATCCCTTTCAGGGCTTCCTGCAGGCTGACAATATCCATTAAATCACCTTCGACCCATTCAATGCGTTCAAACAGGTCATCACCCCTTTCATGATCATACCATGAAAACAAGCGCTTGATAAGCTCTGTATTGCTCCCAGCACGCTTAAGTGCGCGAATGATCTTACCCTTTGAAGCCAGTTCAAAAAGAAGATGAGAGCCAACCAAACCCGTACCTCCGGTTACCAGGATCATAAGAGAAACATTGAAGATTACTTAATTACAGCTCTATTGGTTTTCAATAATCCATCAAAATAAGCAATGGTTTTGAGCAATCCATCCTTTAGCTGCACCTTGGCTTTCCAATCGAGCAGCTCCCGGGCATAACTGATGTCGGGGCAGCGTTGCACGGGATCATTCTCAGGCAAAGGTAAGTATTCTATCACAGACCGTGAATTACATAGTTCAAGTACAAGCTCAGCCAGTTCGCGAATGGCAAACTCATTGTCGTTTCCAATGTTTATGGGTCCTGTGATGCTATCGTCGCAAGCCATGAAGCGTATCAGGCCGTCCAGCAGGTCATCAATGTATTGAAAGCTGCGTGACTGGCTGCCGTCGCCATAGATGGTTATGGGTTTATTTTGAAGCGCCTGGATGATGAAGTTAGATACCACACGTCCGTCGTCGGGCTGCATGCGCGGCCCGTAGGTGTTAAAAATGCGGACAATTTTGATGCGCACCTTGTTCTGGTTGTGATAATCCATAAACAGCGTTTCCGCGCAGCGCTTGCCTTCATCATAACACGACCGCTTGCCGATAGGATTTACGTTTCCCCAATAACTTTCAGGCTGGGGATGCACATCCGGATCACCATACACCTCGCTGGTGGATGCCTGTAAGATTTTGGCCCTGATCCGTTTTGCCAGTCCAAGCATATTGATGGCCCCCATCACGGATGTCTTGACCGTTTTAATGGGATTGTACTGGTAGTGCACCGGTGACGCCGGACATGCCAGGTTATAAATCTCGTCAACCTCGAGAAAGATCTCTTTGGTGATATCGTGACGAATCAGCTCAAAACGGTGGTTATCCAGCAAGTGGACAATATTGCTTTTGGCCCCGGTAAAAAAGTTATCCAGGCATATCACTTCATTGCCCTCATTCAACAGGCGCTCACAAAGATGTGAGCCAATAAATCCCGCTCCGCCGGTTACAAGTATGGTTTTCATAAGTTACTGGTTGCTAATTTCTAATTTCTGGTTGCTATTTTCTGGTTACTGGTTACTAGTTCGGAGCCCCTTGTCATTTTGAGTGTCAAGCCCCCGCGAAAGGGCGGTGGCCAGAATGCGGGCATGACATGGAGTATGTATAAAAATAAAACCGGAGTCCCTATCTATTGCCGTCTGCTTTAGCTGACGGTAAATGGGCATTACTACTCACCGGGGGGCTTTAGCCCCATTTCAAAATGCCTGACCATTTGGCTTTTATGGGACTAAAGTCCCCCTGTGAATTGTGCCATTTCCTGCCCGTTGACTGAAGTCAACGGCAATAGACACAACAAAAATCCCCCTTCACTCCCCCCACATTTCCACTTTTTGTTCCGCAATTTAGTAAAATATTTTGGCCTATCTTTGAAGTGACGGGAATTTTATTTCGCAAACCGCCGCATTTTTTGTATTTTCGTAAGGCGATTTGAATGTTGAATCGTTGAATCGCACATCATTTTAGGCATTTAAAAACAAAAACAAATGAAAGCATTAGCAATTCGTCAATACGGTGGGCCCGAACAACTTCAGATCATGGAGACTGCTCTACCCAAACCTAATCACAAAGAGGTGCTTGTACGGATACACGCTGCCGGCATAAACCCTGTTGACTACAAGATACGAAGTGGATCACTCAGCTGGATTTCAGGCAGCAAGTTCCCAAAAATCCTTGGTGGCGATATTGCCGGTGTGGTGGAACAGGCTGATAAAGACTCTGTTTACAAGCCTGGCGACAGGGTGTTTGCCATGCTCAGCATCAAGGGTGGTGGCTATGCAGAGTTTGTAACTGTCAAGGAAACACAACTTTGCCTGATACCCGAAGTGATCAGCATGCAGGACGCTGCCGCGACACCACTGGCAGCACTTACTGCATTGCAAGGCCTGCAAATCAGAGGCAATATCAATGAAGGCGACAAAATCCTCATCAACGGTGCCTCCGGTGGAGTTGGTTCCTTTGCCGTTCAAATCGCCAAGGCAATGGGCGCCAATGTCACAGCAGTGTGTAGCACCAAGAACATAGCTTTCGTAAAAGACCTCGGCGCCGACGAAGTCATCGACTACACAAAAAAAGATTTTACCGATACGGACAACAGATTCAAAAAAGTGTTTGACGCCGTAGCCAAAAGCTCTTTCAACAAATGCAAATCCATTATGGATGAAAATGGCACCTACATCACCACTCTGCCAAGCCCCGCCATCTTTCTGCACAAGGCACTGAACCTTCTGCGCAAGCAAAAAGCAGCCGCCGTTTTGGTAAAACCACTGGGTACGGACCTCACCTTCATCGCCGACCTCATGAAAAAAGGGATCGTACAAGCCTATGTCCAAAAAGCATTCCCCCTTGCCGAAGGTGCCGAAGCCCACAAACTGATTGAAACAGAAAGGGTCAGAGGGAAAATCGTGCTCACCGTCATCCCGGACTAAACCTTAACCTCCAACCTCCAACATCCAACATCTAACATCTAACTTCTAACATCTAACTTCTAACTTCAATGAAAAAACATTTCTTTCTTTTTATCCTTTTGGTACCCTTCGGATTGATCAATGCAGTGGCCGATGATTTAAGGCCATTTGACCCACACACCATGTGGGAGATGAAACGCCCGGGGAACCCGGTGGTTTCGCCTGACGGCACATGGTCGGTATTTAGCATGACCGAATACGACATCGAAGCAAACACCAGCTCCACCAATCTTTTCCTGCTGAACAACCAGACTGCCGACGTGCGCCAGATCACCTTCAGCGGCAGCGACAGCGGTCCGGCCTGGAGTCCCGATGGCAAAAAGATCGCTTTTGTGTCGCGCCGGCACGATGGCCCCGGCCAAATATACATCCTCGACATGGCCGGCGGCGAAGCCCGCAAGCTTACCGACCTGCCGGTTGGGGTTTATGGCCTGAAATGGTTCCCCGATGGCGGACGCATCGCATTTGCTGCAAACATACTGCCTGAATATGAAGGCGATTGGGACAAACTAAGCGAGATCATAAAAGAGAAACGCAGCAGCAAGGTCACCGCCAAGGTTACCGAAAACAATATGTATCGCTATTGGGACCGCTGGCTCACAGACGAATACGTATCCCGCCTCTTTACTCTTGACATCAACAGCGAAGAAGTGGTTGACCTCATGCCGCACGGTGGCAACTTCTTCGGG
>SKOK01000001.1 GCA_007120085.1 Bacteroidales bacterium
CGCCCCGCCTCATATTCGGCAAACATATAGTCAACAATGCGCTCACGATATACCTCGCTGAAGTCAAGCGTGTGAAACGGGATGCCCAGCTCATTGGCCACCATCATGGCATCATTGCTGTCCTCCACCCAGGGGCACTCGTTCCCGACGGTCACAGAATCGTCGTGCCAGTTGCGCATGAAGATGCCGATCACCTCGTAGCCCTGCTCAACGAGCAGGTGTGCCGCTACCGAGCTGTCAACACCACCGGAAAGACCTACAACCACACGTTTGGCAGATTTCATTGAATTGCGTTTTAATGCTTTGAGCATTGTGAAAGACCACCACAAAGATAAGGATTGCCATTGAAAAATGCCTGGTTTGCCGGAAAAGCGTCGTATAGATTTATCATGCAACCCACAAGTATTTACACAAGACCGGTTCTAAAAAAAACCATTAACCGGACGACCTTATTCTCGTTCTTTGCAAATAACCAGAAATTAATTCACAATATTTGATTTTTTTTGCGAAATTTGGCATATTGAAAGGCTTTAACGCCTAATTAAAATACTTTGTTGCTTTATGGATACAAAACCGTATCGAAAAATGATCCATTGTCAACTTATGTTTGTTAAAAAAACACTTTTTCAGTTCTTTTTGCTTTCAGTTTATTTTGGTCTGGCATGCAGTGCACGCGCTGATTGCCAGTCTGATTGGTCTGCCAAAAACATAACGGAAGACGGGGTGGTTTATATTGGCGTGCTGGCCAACCGTGGCCATGAGCTGTGTCTTGTTGAGTGGACCCCAACAGCTGATTACCTGTCGGAACATTTCCCGCCTTATGAGTTTCGCATCCTGCCATTGGGCTTTGATGAACTATTGGAGGAGGTTTCAAGGCCTGACACCCGGATCAGCTTCGTGTCGGCCAACCCCAGCTATTACGCCTATATGGAGTATCACGGACTGGCGCGCCGCATTGCCACCTTGCAAATCCCGGGTGACTCAAGGCCCCAGTCATCCTTTGGCGGGGTGATCTTTACACGGGCCGACCGAACGGATATCCTTGACATTACCGACCTTCGAAAAATACACTTTGCCGCCGTTGACAGTCACTCGCTCGGTGGGTGGCATGCCGCGCTAAGGGAAATACACAATGCCGGCATAAGACCTGGAAAGGATTTCAGGTCGCTGATCTTTACAGGCACCCACGATGATGTCGTAAAAAGCGTTCTTTCCGGCCAGGTGGATGCAGGTACGGTCAGAAGCACGCAACTGGAGCGGATGGCAAAGGAAGGACTTATTGATTTATCTGACATTCATGTGATCAATAGCCAGGCGGAACTTGTCCCCAATTATCCATATCTTTTGTCCACCAAGCTGTATCCTGAATGGCCATTTGCAGTCATAAGAGGCGTCGATAACGAGTTAAGCAAACGGGTTTCGCAGTTATTGCTCACCATGGAAGAGAATCATCCGGCTGCCCTTGCAATGCGCGGTGCCGGCTGGACAATCCCCGAACAGTATGTCAGCGTGCACGATTTGCTGCGCGAACTTTTGTTTCCCCCTTATGATGATTACGGCATCACACTGCGTAAAATTATAAAATCATATTGGCCCTGGCTACTGACAATGCTTGTTTTGTTTGTTGCGGCAGTTGGCTTTGGTGTTTTCGTTTATTTCCTCAAGAGGCGCGCACAAGCCATATCAAATAAGCTCATCAAAAGCGAAACCAGGTTTACCAAGCTTTTTGACAACGCCCCGGTGTCCATTATGGTGATGGAAACTGAATCATCGGCAATTGTTGATGCAAACAAAAAGGCGATCGAATCTTATGGCTTAACGACACTGGAAGATCTTCGGAATGCGGATATATGGGCGGAGCCTCCTTACTCGTATAGGGAAGTTCTGCTGTGGCGCAAAAAGCTACTTGAAGAAGGGCCGCAAAGGTTTGAGTGGAAGTCGCGTACAGTAAAGGGTACGTATTTTTGGGAAGATGTGTTGATCCAGGAGATAGATTTTGGGGGTGAAAAAAGGGTGGTGGCCATATCCAATGACATTTCAGACCGGAAAAAAATGGAGAATGCCTTGCGAAAGAGCGAGGAGATCTTTCGCAGTCTTTCAGAAAACCTTTCAGTTGGCTTGGCGATGATCAGCAAAGACATGGAGGTGCTTACGGTGAACCCAAAAATGCGTGAGTGGTTTCCTGATGGGAACTTCAGCAGTTGCCCCCAATGCTACCAGGTGTTTAATAGTCCGCCGGCACATGGTGTTTGCGCAAATTGTCCTGTAGCCAGAACCTTTTTTGATGGCAAAACCCATCATTATGAGAGAGAGACAACTACAGCCATCGGGAAGCGCTATTTTGCCATTACCGCCACGGCCATTACAGATGCTGAGGGTGAGATTACAGCCGCCATTGAAATGGTTGATGACATCACTGAACGCAAAAATACAGAGAGCATCCTCCTGCAGGCGAGGCAGCAGGCAGAAGCGGCCAATCAGGCCAAATCGGATTTTCTTGCCAACATGAGCCACGAGATACGCACACCGTTAAACGGAGTGATTGGTTTTGCTGAACTATTGGGCAAGACAAAGCTGGATGCAACACAAAGGCTATACATTGAAAGTGTTAATACCTCAGCACTTTCTTTGCTGGCCATCATCAATGACATCCTTGACCTGTCAAAGATTGAAGCGAACAAGCTGGAGTTGGAAATCATTAAAACCGATGTTTATGAGCTCGTTGAACAGGCTGTTGACATCATCAAGTTCCATGCGGCACAGAAGCACCTGGAGTTGTTGCTTAAGCTTGATGCAGAATTGCCCCGCTTTGCTTATTTAGACCCCGTCCGCCTCAAGCAGATCCTTATAAACCTGCTTGGCAATGCCGTAAAATTCACTGAAAGTGGTGAAGTAGAGCTGACTGTTGGCTTTAAGGCCATTGATGAGAAGAGGGGTAAGCTATCTTTTGAGGTGCGCGATACTGGCATTGGCATCAGCAAGGATTACCAGGAAAGGATCTTTGAGGTGTTCATGCAAGCGGATATGTCAACAACCCGGCGTTTTGGAGGCAGCGGGCTGGGCTTGCCGATCTCAGGTCTGCTGGCTGCAAAAATGGGCAGCCGCATCGAGGTCATCAGCAGGGAAGGGGAAGGCTCCAGGTTCTTTTTTACCATTGAAACAGCGTATGAGCCTGGTGAGAAACTCACTGCGCAAAAGCTTACATCCATTATAAGGGTACTGGTCGTAGATGACAATGATAACAACAGGCTTATTCTTGAACACACCTTAAAACACTGGAATATTGACTTTGCAGGAAGTGCCACCGGCGATGATGCCCTCAGGCTCTTAAAGCAGGGGGATGTGTTCGATCTGGTCATCATGGATTATCATATGCCCGGGATGAATGGACTTGAAACCATTCGTAAAATCAGGGAAGAGCTGTTGCTGGATTCAGCCACACTGCCCATTATTCTCCTGCACAGCTCCGCAGATGACCCTGAAGTTTTCAGAATGAGCAAAAAGCTTGACATACGTTTCAAGATCACCAAGCCCGTCAAGTCGCAGGAACTGTTGCAATATTTAATGAGCCTGAAAGCACCTGTAAAAGAATCTGAAAACGAAGGGGCTGAAAAAAAAGGAGATCATGAAGTCAATGCTAAGGAAGAGATCAGTCCATTGATATTGCTGGTAGAGGATGTTGAAATGAACCTGTTGTTAATCAGAACACTGATCAGTAAGTATCTGCCCAAGGCCAGGTTCGTCGAGGCCAATGATGGCCAGGAAGCCGTTGAAGTTTACCTGGCCAGTCAGCCTGACCTTGTATTCATGGATGTGCAGATGCCGGTGATGGATGGATGGGAGGCCACTGCGGCCATCCGCGCCGAAGAGGAAAAACTGGTGCGCCGCGTCCCTGTGATTGCATTAACAGCCCGGGCACTAAAAGAAGAAATTGAAAAATGCAAGGAGGCCGGTATGGATGATTTCCTTGCGAAGCCCATCAATAACGACAACCTGGAAAAATTGCTGAAAAAATACATCCTTTAACAGGATTCACCACCGTATTGACAGGGCTTGACCTGTCACTAAAAACAGGGCTTGACCTGTCAAAACTAATCATAAACCCAAAAAATGAAACAACGACACGAAACACCAGTTTGCCTGATGGGTTTTATCCCCGTTATGTGCATCTTTTTACTGCTTCCGGCTTGTTCTGACGATGCCGATGACCGCAGCAAATTCGTAGGGCGTTATGAGGTGCAGGAGCAAAGCCTTGAGACCTACACGCAGCGTGATGATTATGAGGTCAGGATCAGGAAGGATGCAGCCACCGAAAACCTGGTGCTGATCAGTAATTTCTACAACCTTGACATTGAGGTTGATGCAAGCATAACGGGGAATACTGTCAACGTGATGAGGCAGACTCATAACATCTATACCTATGAGGGAAGTGGAACGTTAACAGGCAGTGTGATCGTTATGGATTATACCGTATCGTCGGCACAGGGTGATGGTGAGTTGATTGATCGATTGCGTGCTGAAATGACCTTGATTGATTAGCTGGAGAGATGGCGTAAAAAAAGCGGACAGGTAAGTGACCTGCCCGCTTGTGGGGAAATATATGTTGGGTTGATTTTTACATCATTCCACCCATTCCGCCCATGCCTGGATTCATTGGAGGCATGTCAGCCTTATCTTCTTTGATGTCGGCGAGGACGCACTCAGTGGTGAGCAGCATGCCGGCTATTGAAGAAGCATTTTCGAGTGCTACGCGAGCCACTTTGGTGGGGTCTATGACTCCTGAGCTGTACAGGTTTTCGAAAACACCTGTCTGGGCATTGTAGCCATAGTCATCTTTTCCTTCTTTTACTTTTTGAACGATGATGGAACCTTCCACACCTGCATTCTCAACGATCATCCTGAGGGGCTCTTCAAGTGCCCTGCGAACGATGGCAGCGCCAGTATCTTCGTCGGCATTTTCGCCCTGGAAATCATCCAGTGCTTTGAGAGCACGGATGTAAGCGATACCGCCTCCGGGCACGATGCCTTCTTCAACGGCAGCGCGGGTAGCGTGCAGTGCATCGTCACAACGGTCTTTCTTTTCCTTCATCTCAACTTCGCTGGCAGCACCAACATACAACACGGCTACACCGCCTGCAAGCTTGGCCAGACGCTCCTGGAGCTTTTCCCTGTCATAATCGCTGGTGGTGTTTTCCATCTGCGTCTTGATCTGGTTTACGCGCGCTTTGATGTTGTCTTTGTCGCCTTTGCCGCTTACGATGGTAGTATTATCCTTGTCGATGGTGATTTTTTCAGCACTTCCGAGGTGGCTGAGATCAGTGTTTTCGAGTTTGTATCCTTGCTCTTCGCTGATCACGGTGCCGCCGGTCAGTATGGCAATGTCTTCAAGCATTGCTTTCCTGCGATCACCAAAACCAGGAGCCTTCACGGCGCCAATCTTCAGTGAGCCACGCAACTTGTTTACAACCAGGGTAGCAAGTGCTTCACCATCCACATCTTCGGCAATGATGAGCAGGGGCTTTCCAGTCTGAACAACTTTTTCAAGAACAGGAAGGAAGTCCTTCATGGTGCTGATCTTCTTATCGTAGATCAGGATATAAGGATCTTCAAAAACGGCTTCCATTTTGTCAGTGTCGGTTACGAAGTAGGGTGATATGTAACCGCGGTCAAACTGCATCCCTTCCACCACATCAACGTGTGTTTCAGTGCCTTTGGCCTCTTCGATGGTGATCACACCTTCTTTTTTGACCTTCGACATCGCTTCAGCGATCAGTTTGCCAATGTTTTTATCGTTGTTGGAAGAAATGGTGGCAACCTGTTCAATCTTTTCAATGCTGTCGCCCACCTCTTTTGACTGCGACTTCAGGTTTTCAATGATTTTGATAACGGCTTTGTCAATGCCACGTTTAAGGTCCATCGGGTTGGCGCCTGCTGCTACGTTTTTGAGACCAGCAGAAATGATGGCCTGTGCAAGTACGGTAGCGGTGGTTGTACCATCACCTGCTACGTCGGCAGTTTTGCTGGCCACTTCTTTCACCATCTGGGCACCCATGTTCTCTACTGCGTCTTCCAGTTCAATTTCCTTTGCTACGGTTACACCGTCCTTTGAGATGGAAGGGGCACCGAATTTTTTATCCATGATCACGTTGCGGCCTTTGGGACCCAATGTTACCTTTACTGCATTGGAGAGCTTGTCAACACCACGCTTGAGTGCGTTGCGCGCTTCCAGGTTGAAGGTTATTTCTTTTGCCATGATATTCAATTTTTTATTTGGTTATTAAAAATATTTTTTCTTAGATAACTGCATAGATGTCAGATTCGCGCATAATCAGGTAATCTGTTCCATCAAAGCTCAGCTCTGTACCTGCATATTTTCCGTAAAGTACATTGTCGCCAACCTTAAGGGTAACGGGATTGTCTTTGGTGCCTTCACCAACGGCGACAACAGTTCCTTTTTGAGGCTTTTCCTTTGCAGTGTCGGGGATGATGATACCTCCGGAAGTTTTTTCTTCGGCGGCGGCCGGCTGAACCAATACGCGGTCAGCTAAAGGTTTGATGTTCACTTTTGTCATGTTTAAAAATTTTTCAGGTTATACAATATGTTTATTGTTGCGATTGTACGACTCACAATTCCAATGCGCCCTTCTTCACATATTGTGCCAAAGCACGCGCATGGCATTCTCAAGGTCAAAATAGCATATTATTGGCGGGATGATACAAAAAATGTCAGAATGGAGTGCCATTCTGACATTTTTTGCTAGCAGCAAACTGCTGGATATTGAAGACTAATCTTCTGTGTCGGGGATTATTGGCGTTGTGCCAATTTCCTGAACGTCATCCGGAATGTCGGCCGGTGAAGGAGCAGGAAAGTCCATCGGCCTGGTGTCTCCGGCCGGCACCAGGTCAAGGATTTCGCTTTGCACGCCCTGTTGAATCTCTGTACGAGGAATCACAAATGTGGATGACAGCGTCAATACCAGCAAAACGATGGCAAGCGTCCATGTCGCTTTTTCAAGAAAGTCGGTTGTTTTTCTTACGCCCATCACCTGGTTCGATGAAGAGAAGTTGGATGCCAGTCCACCGCCTTTGGCGTTTTGCACCAGCACGATCATCACCAGCAAGATGCAAGTGATGAGGATCAATACAGATATTAATACGTAGCTACCCATTGTTTTCAGTTTTTAATTGTTCTGACTTAGATGCTTTTCAATTTTTTTGCAAAGTAACTGCTTTTTTCCGGAAACATCAA
>SKOK01000165.1 GCA_007120085.1 Bacteroidales bacterium
CCAAAGCCCACCCATACCAATATGGCAATGATTACCCACACTGGTGTTGAGGCAGTTATAAATGCAAAGGCGGTCAAGCCCAGGCTGCACATTGCCATACCGGCGGTGGCAATATAGCGTGGCTGAATACGATCAGAGAGCTTTCCTGCCAGCGGTGAAAACACCGCCATGACAACTGGCTGGGCAATCAGAATACTCCCTGCATCCAAAGGTGATAATCCCCGGATTTTTTGCAGAAAAAGACTTAGGAGGAAAACGATGGCAAATGTGGCGCTGTAGTTTACCAGGGCTGCCAGGTTGGAGAATGCAAACAGGCGGTTTTGCGTAAACAGTTCGGTATTGAACACCGGAAAAGCGACTCTTTTTTCATACATCCAGAAAAAAACAAGCATCAATGCACCGCCAAACAGCATCAGCCATCCTGATGTGCCGGGTATGCGTGATGATCCGTAAACCATCAGCACAAGTCCGGCCATATAGAGGAAAGTGCCCGATAAGTCATGCTTTACGCTTGCTCCCTTGTAAGCTTCATCTTTTCCAAGAAAGGCAAATGAAATGACTGTTGCAAAAACCCCCAATACAGTGGAAACAAGAAAAATGGAACGCCATCCAACATATTGGGTCAGCAAGCCACCGGCAAAGGGACCGAAGGCTAGTCCGAGATAGACAGCTGATACAGAGATACCAATGACGTGGCCCCTGTATTTCGGAAGAAAGGCTGACACGAGTATGGCAGGGCCTGTGGTGCTGGCAAAGGCTGCGCCAATCCCCTGGATAAACCGGAACACGATGAGCCAGAAACCGGAGGTGGCGAAGGCACACAAGAGGGATGAGATGGTGAAGATCACCATTCCGGTTTTAAACAGGCGCCTGATGCCTGACAGATCTCCCCAACGGCCAACTGGGAGCAGAAACATTGCCGTAGAAAGCAAAAAAGCCGTCAGTACCCAGCTCAGCTGAACAGCGCTCAGATCAAAACTCTTTTCAATGGCCGGCAGGGCCACATTGATGGTTGAAATGAGAAAGGTGCTCATAAAAGCCGTTACAGCCACAACGGCCATGATGGAGATTTGGGTACGTGTCCAGTGCATCGCTATCTGGTATTGTATTCAACTGCAAAAATGATAAACTATCACCAAAGTAAAGATAAAAGTAAGCAATTATTATTGATTGTTCCATGTTTTTTATTGAGTTTAAGCATTTAAATATATATTTGCATACAGCATTATAAGATCAAAATACCGGTTGCATAAAGATTGCCATACTCGTTTTTATTCACACCTCGTTTTTCAGGCTAATAATCAAGACAAACCTAAATTTCTCAAACTTGAATGACGGACAATACAAAATCAACGAACAAGAATCCTGAGGAGCAACACTTGTTTTTCCCGGAGAAAAAAGGGCTTTTAAACTTTCCTGTTGTTGGCATCGGCGCGTCGGCCGGAGGCCTGGAAGCACTCCAGGAGTTTTTCAGGGCCATGCCATTAAAGCCCGGCGCTGCATTTGTAATCGTACAACACTTGTCGCCCGATTACAAAAGCCTGATGGACGAACTGCTGGCGCGATACACCAGGATGGTCATTCACAGGGTTGAAAATGAAATGAAGCTGGAGGAGAACCACATCTACCTCATCCCACCAAAGATGAACATGACCATTTCGCAAGGAAAGCTTTTCCTGAGCGAACAACAGGCAATGCGGACATTGAACCTGCCCATCGATATTTTTTTCAGATCACTTGCCGTTGACCAGGACAAAAACGCGATTGGCATCATTTTATCCGGCACGGGCAGTGATGGCACACTCGGTATCAGGGCCATCAAGGAATATGGAGGCATCACCATGGTGCAGGACGATCGCTCAGCCAAATTTGACGGTATGCCGCGCAGTTCCATCTCTACAGGGCTCGTGGATTATATCCTGCCACCCGCCAAACTGGCAGAAGAGCTTTTAAGCTATATCAAACACCCTTTTATCCGTCAGAAAGGTCCTATCATAGAGCAGGAAAATTTCAATCAGAGTCACCTGCAAAAGATCATCGGGACGCTGAAAGAGGCCAAGGGGGTTGATTTTTTTCTTTACAAAGAAAACACCATCCTGCGCAGGCTCGAGAAGCGTATCAGCATTAACAGGTTCGACAACATTGAAGATTATATCATCTTCCTTAAAAACAATAATCGGGAGATCAACGTCCTGTTCAATGAATTGCTGATTGGTGTCACCCGTTTTTTCAGAGATGAGGACGCTTTTATCAAACTGAACAAGGAAGTCGTAGAACATCTTATCAAAAATTCGGGCAGCAAGCAGGAGCTGCGTTTATGGATCCCTGGTTGTTCAACAGGCGAAGAGGCTTATTCACTGGCAATACTTTTGCGCGAGGCCATGCAGCTGAACAATTGCTTCCCGGATGTAAAAATATTTGCCACCGACCTGGACACCGCATCGCTCGAATATGCGGGTGCGGGAATTTACCCTGAAAGCATAGCTTCAGATGTTTCGCCAGAGCGAATCGTACAGTTTTTTACTAAAAAAGATGGCGGATACCAGGTAAAGGAAAATATTCGGAGCATGGTGGTTTTTGCCCGCCACAACCTGCTGAAAGATCCTCCATTCTCCAAAATTGACCTGATTTCTTGCCGCAACCTGCTGATCTATTTAAACAACAAAGCCCAGCAATATGTAATTTCAGCCTTTTACTATGCACTGGTTGATTCCGGATACCTGTTTCTTGGAAGCAGCGAATCGCTGGGAAATATGTCAGATGGCTTCACGACTATTGATTCAAAGAATAAGATATACCGGCAGCTGAAGGGTTACAAGCCCCGGCAACCACAAAATTTTGGCCTGGCCTCCGACAAACAAATTGAAGGCGACCGTAAGATTCTGACACCCTACAACCGGGCAGTACAAACCAAATCAAGGCTTATTGAAGGCTTGTTTGATGACATCATCGCTGACTATATGCCACCTGCGGTGATCGTTGACGAAAGCCATGAAGTAGTTCATACCATCAGGCAGGTAAGCAAATTCATCAGCATCCCCGTAGGACAAGCATCCCTTAACCTCATGAAAATGCTGCCAAAGGAGTTGAGCATTATTGTCAGCAGTCTGATTCGCAGGGCAGATAAGAAAGGTGCACAGGTGATGGTTGAAGACATCAGCTTTGGAGACGACAGTCACAGTACCCTGACGCTGTCATGCAAAAAGATTCTAAACAACAAAAGCGGAGGGGTGTTTTACGCTATTACATTTGCTGAACAACCTCTTAAGGGAGAATTAAAAGCCGCTGTAAAAAAAGACACAAAAGATACGAACATCCAGTACCGCGAACTAATTTCCGAGTTGGAAAAAGAGCTGCAGCAAAAAAGCGAGAACCTCCAGGCTGCCAATGAAGAGCTTGAGACTTCCAACGAAGAGCTTCAGTCGTCCAATGAGGAACTGATTGCATCCAATGAGGAGCTGCAAAGCACAAATGAAGAGCTTCAGTCGGTAAATGAAGAGTTATATACCGTAAATTCTGAACATCTGCGAAAGATAGAAGAACTTACAGAGCTCTACGCCGATATGGACAACCTGTTGAAAAACACCCAGATCGGCACGATATTCCTGGACAAAGAATTGGTTATCCGAAAAGTAAACGATGTGGCCTCGCGCCTGACCAATGTGATGTCATCGGATATTGGACGCCCCATCAACCATTTGTCGTTTCGGAACCTGTATCCCGAATTCATACAGGATGTATATAACGTGTCCGATAACCTGGTATCAAAAAACACAGATATCAAAGACCTGGCCGGCAACTGGTACCTGATGCGCATTTTGCCTTATCGCACTGCTGAAAATGCCATCAACGGCATTATCATTACTTTCTTGAATATCACCAGCCTGAAAGAATCATTGCAGCGCGAAAAGGAAGCAAAAGACAACTTTGCTGAAGAAATGTGTAATGCAAGGAAAGAAATTGATTTCAGCGAAAGAAAATGTGAAATGCTTTTTAACACTTTCACCGGAGGCATTGTTTACCAGGATAAAGATGGGCACATCATTGGTGTAAACCCGGCAGCTGAGCAAATTCTTGGTGTAGCTGCTGAAGAGATGCAAACACGTACTTCATCATCACAGGAATGGAAAGCACTGAGAGCAGACAAATCCGAATTTCCGGGTGAAGAGCATCCTGCCATGCAGGCCCTTAAAACCGGAAAGATCATAAAGGATGTCGTTATGGGGGTTTATAACCCGGTGAAGGAAGACTATGTCTGGATAAATATTACGGCAATCCCCTTGCTGGATGATGAAGATGATAAACCCATACAGGTTTACACGGTTTTTCACGAGATCAACAACGGAAATTAAAGATTACAGATTATGTTTACCAACAATGAACTCCGGAGGAAAGCCGAAGAAATCCTCAAACAAAGTGAGGGACCCAATGACTCGCTTGGTCAAATGGACGTTGTCAAACTTGTTGAAGAACTCAGCATTTATCAGATAGAGCTGGAACATCAGAACAATGAGCTCCGTGAGAGCCAGGAACGATTGCTCCAGGTAAAGGAACGGTATGCAGACCTGTTTAATTTTGCACCAGTGGGTTATATCATTCTCGATAAATACTTTATTATCAAAGAAATAAATAATACTGCCTGCAACATCCTGAATGCTGATTCTTCCAACCTGAAGGATAGCTCCCTTTTACCACTGATACAGCCTGAATGTCAAGACACCTTTCATCTCAGCTTTAAATTTACTACTAAAACATCAAAGACTAATTCCTGCGACATTAAAATGCGCAAACCTGGTGGCCGAAGCTTTTATGCTCGTCTGATCATCGCAACCGACAAATATGTCAAAGAGGGAAGCACATTGTTCAGGATCGCGATGATGGACATCAGCATTGAAAAAGAGCTTGAGCAGAAACTGTTAATTGAAACTGAGAATGCTAAGAAAAGCGACCGGCTTAAGTCTGTTTTTCTTGCCAATATGGGACATGAGATCAGAACACCATTAAACGGCATACTGGGTTTTTCGAGCTTAATGATTGATGGTGAAAATGACACTGATTTGATCAAAAAATATTCGGAAATCATAAACAAAAATGGCGTCAGGCTGTTGCAGATGATCAGCAACATTCTGGATATTAGCCAAATAGACTCAGGGAACCTGCCTATAAAAATCGAAGCATTTGTTCCTGAAGTGCTGCTGGAAAACGTCATAGAACTGTTCTCTGGCAAGGCAAAAAATCATAATAATCAAATAATCAGGCGCTTTGATTCGAAAAACCAGCAATACACCGTTCATTCCGACCCTGGTAAAATTACCCAGGTGCTGATGAACCTGCTGAGCAATGCGATTAAATTCACAAAAGACGGCAAGATTGAAATAGGTTTTCAATTATCAGAAGGTCAAATCATCTTTACAGTGCAAGATAATGGCATTGGAATTCCTGACAACGCCAAGGATTTTTTGTTCGACAGGTTCTACCAGGCTGATAATGCCATTGCAGGCAGCGATGAAGGAACAGGTCTCGGGCTGGCCATATCCAAATCGATTGTGGATTTGCTTGAAGGCACAATCTGGTATAAATCAGAATTAAACAAAGGCAGTGAATTCAGTTTCAGTATTCCGGTAAAAAGATAATTGGAGTTTCCTTTTGGATTGCAACAGCTACCAATGAACTCTCTTGAGGGTTTTGTGCGTCAGATCATTTATCGAAATTAAGCTATGATCTATGAGTAAAGCCGTAACAACAATAAGAACAAAGACAAAACCGGCATAATGCCAGTGCTTATTCCTAAACAGATAACGTGGAATGAGCAGGTAAAGATTAGTGTAGGCTGCAATGCCCGTTAAGCCAAAAAAAACCAAGAATGTAATAGTCTTCAAAATCCCAATCACTCAGGTCGTTTTGCTGGAGTACCACAAGGAACAGGGCTCCGCAGCCTAAAAGGTGGGGGATTATGCGCAGCAGTTTCCTGGAAATGTTCATTGCTTTAATTGTTTACTTTTAAATATTATTCCTGTTGGGATAAAATCAACCTCACATAACTTTCCGGTGTCATTACACCCAAAGCGCTGTTTTTATAGTCTTTTGTGTTTCGCGTGATGATTGCGTCAATCACGCCACTGTTTTCGGCAGAGAAACTTTTTACAAGTTTTCGTGAACAATTTCATTTCAGAAGTAAAAAATATCCGATAATTTTTATTTCCCAAGTAATAATTATCCCAAAACAGGGTGAAAGGTGGGAGCGTAAGATTTGCAAGTTGATTTTTGTCAGTAATGCCGGTAGCTGACTATGCTTAAAATCAATCTATCTGAAAGCTTTTCCAAAGCCCGCGAGGTACCAGGTGTTTCTTTTGTATAAGGATCGCTTTCGTGTTTTCCATTTGTGCTGACAAATCAAGCCTAAACCCAGGATATAGGCCTGATAGAAAATGTCCAGGTTCATGTATCCCAAATGCCAGAAATGGTGTAATTGCCAGGGAGGAAAAGAAGATTGATAAACAGAAAAAAATTCGGCTTTCTACTCAACTGATTCAAAATACCTGGTAATTACAGATTTCAGCTTGACTGCGTCCAGGGGTTTTGACAGAAAATCGTCCATACCCGCTTCGTAGCAACTATCTATCTCTTCCTTGGAAGACCTGGCAGTCAACGCTATAATGGGTATGCGCTTGCCTGTGTCAGTCTCAAGCTCCCTGATGGCTTTTGTTGCATCCAGGCCGTTCATTTCCGGCATCTGGAAATCCATCAGAATGAGGTCTGGCTTTTTGTTTTTGTATTCTTCTATGGCCATAATACCATTTTCTGCTTCAACAATAACAACACCCGGGAAGCTTTTCATCAGCAATGCTTTAATCAACATGATGTTTACTTGCAAATCCTCAGCCACCAGCACTGTAAAACGCTTTCCGGATGCCGGTGCAGCTACTTGCTGATGTGTTGTTTTTTTTGATTCTTCAGCACCATTGGCCTGCTCTTCAACCGGTTTCTCAATAAGCTGAGCGAGTCCGGCAAACAGTTCCCGCTGTTTTACCGGCTTGGTAATGCAACAACGAACTCCCAGCGCATCACATTTTTTATGCAGCTCGGCACTGTCCAATGATGAGTAAAGAAGAACAGTCGGGAGCTTTTCCGGAACAAGGTTCATCATCTCCCAG
>SKOK01000189.1 GCA_007120085.1 Bacteroidales bacterium
CAAGGCTTGAAGAGTTTGTGCTGATTGGCTATGGCGTACAAAAACGGTCGGACATGACTGGCTCGGTGGTCAACGTCACTTCTGAAGACATGAACAGGGGCGTACTCACCGACCCCATACAAGGCTTGCAGGGCAAGGCAACCGGTGTTCTGATCACCAAGCAGGGCGGCGACCCCAACCAGGGATTCTCCGTAAGGGTCAGGGGTGCCTCTTCACTCGAAACAAGCACCTCGCCACTGTATGTTGTGGATGGTGTGCCGGGTGTTGACCCCACAACCATCTCCCCTGACGACATCGAGTCGTTCAACGTGCTGAAAGATGCCTCAGCCGCCGCCATTTATGGCTCCAGGGGCGCCAACGGCGTTATCATCATCACAACCAAAAGAGGCAGGGAAGGAGAAGGCACCCGCATCGACTTCAACACATTCTATTCGATTGACAATGTGGCCAACCGCCTCGACCTGCTGTCAGCCGACGAGCTCAGGACTTTTGCCGCCGACAACAACATCAACTTCAGCGATGGCGGTGCCAGCACCGACTGGCAGGACGAGATCTTCCGGACAGGCACATCACAAAACTACAACCTGGCCATCTCCGGAAGTGAAAACAGCCTCAGCTACCGCGCCTCACTGTCGCACAACATCTTCGCTGGTGTTGTCAACGGCAGCCAGAAAGAGAGAACGAATGCACGAATCAACATTGACCACAGGGCTTTCGACGACAGGCTCGTCATGTCGGCAGGACTTTCCGGCACTTTCGAACACAATGACTACATCAACTACGGCGGCTGGGGCATCAACGACGTGCTGTACCAGGCTTACAGGCGCAATCCAACCGACCCGGTGATGAACGACGACGGCAGCTTCCACGAAGAAACACGCGGTTTTAACTACCGCAATCCCGTTGGAATCATCGACGCCATCTACAACAAAAGAGATGCCAAGAGGTATTTCGGTTACCTGAAAGGTGACCTGGAGATATTCGAAGGGTTTACCGCCGGCATCAACCTCGCCTACACGCGCGACGACCACGAAAGCTTCTATTTTGAGCCCTTCTACACAGGTGTTGACGGCGAGGGCGTTCCTAAAATCTCAAGAGAAGGTGAAGGCAGCCGTTCATACCACAATTATGAATCCAGGCTGCTGGAAACAACCCTGAGATACAACAACGTTTTTGACAACCACACCCTCGAAGTGCTTGGCGGTTATTCCTTCCAGGAAGACTTTGCCACCGGCCTTTCAGCATTTGCAAGGGAACCCTTCATCAACTATACTGGCCCCCATGACCTCTCGATTTTTCAGAACCTGAACCCCGGCGACATCAATTCATACAAGTCGTCGAACAGACTGATCTCTTTCTTCGGAAGAAGCATTTACAATTACGACTCCCGTTACTTCCTTACCGCCACATTGCGCCGCGATGGTTCTTCCCGCTTTGGGAAAAACAACGAATGGGGATGGTTCCCCTCAGCTTCTGTAATGTGGAACATCACTGGCGAGGACTTCATGGATGGCGTGCTTGATGTCTTGAACAACCTCAGGCTCAGGGCAGGCGTCGGCATCACCGGAAACCAGGAGTTTGCAAACTACGTAGGAATCCAGTATTACCAATCAGCCGGCAACACACTCAACTTTGAAACCGGCGAAGAGGCCATCCTGTTCCAGTTTGCACACGTAGCAAACCCCGACCTCAAATGGGAGGAAAACCGCGAGATCAACGTTGGGCTCGATTATGGTCTTTTCGGAGATCGCATCTCGGGTTCATTTGAGTATTTCATGAAAAACACTTACGATCTCCTTGGTCAGTACAGCGTGCCCGTGCCACCAAACCCGGTAGGCCGCATGTGGGCAAACGTTGGAGAGATCAAGGTCTCAGGGTTTGAGTTCAACCTCCAGGCCTATCCGCTGGATATGCGCAATTTCGACTGGCGCACGGTGTTCACCTTCTCTACCTTCAGCCAGGAAGTGGTGAGCCTGTCAAACGACGATTTTGAATGGGCCAGGCTGCAGGAAGGCTGGGTGAGCGGACCCGGAATGGTGGGTAACTGGACGCAGATCATTCAGCCCGGCATGGAAATAGGCACGTGGTTTCTGCCCGAGTTTGCAGGCATTCAGTCTGACGGCGCTTTCCTGTTTTACACTGAAACAGGCGGGGTGACCAGGTCAGTGGCCGCAGCCGAACGCCGCGTCCTGGGAAGCGCCCTGCCCGATTTCGAGATCGGTTGGTCAAACTTCGTGAACATTTATAACAACTGGGATATCAGCTTCGCCTTCAGAGGTGTATTTGGCTATGACGTGTTTAACACCACAAGGCTCATCTTTGGCAATCCCGGAACACTTCCGGCACTCAACGGCCTTAGATCTGCCGTTGAAGACTATGAAGCAGTTGTTTATAATGGCGTAAGATTTCCAGGACTCAGGGATTCAGCAAAACCCAGCAACTATTACCTGGAAGACGGTACCTTCATTCGCCTCGATAACCTGTCAATAGGTTATAATTTCGGCCACATCGCAGGCTTCAGGAACATCAGGGTGTATTTTGCATCCAACAATGTGTTCACGATCACAAACTACACAGGTGTTGACCCGGAGATCAACTTCACAGGACTCTCCTTCGGCCTCGACCAGTTTAACGTGTATCCCAAAACCCGCACCTTCACCTTTGGCGTAAACATGTCGATATAATAAACATCCAATTCAGAAGTTAATTATTATAAGATTGATAGAAAATACAATGACGGGCTACAGCCTGTCAGACAAAAAACATAAGAAACCCATGAAAAAATTAATAAACATCATATTTGTCGGACTGATATTCATGGCGGGTTGCACCGACCTTGATGACGTCCTTTACGACAGAATACCGGAAGATGCATACACTGCCGACCCTGTATTGCGCATGAGCCCGATTTACAGGCCCATGCAGGACCACCTCGACTGGGGTGGCTGGTGGTTTGCACAGGAGCTTACCGGCGACGGTGTCGTTTGCCCGATCAGGGGCGAGCACTGGATCGACGACTTCAAGTGGGTTGAGCTGCACAAGCACGACTGGCACTATGAAACTGAAGCCGTACAGGCGATGTGGGGCAGGTTTTACGAAGGCGTTACAGCCGCCAACAGATTCATCGAAGAGCAAAATGCTTTTGCCGGCGACCCCGTCGTGGACCAGGCGATCGCAAAAGCCAGGATACTCAGGTCATATTACTATTACCTGCTCATCGACAACTATGGCGACGTGCCCTTCATTACCAACTTCATGGATGCCCCTGAAAGGCCATTCAAAGACCCGCGCGATGAGATATTCTGGGCCATCGTAGAAGATATGGAAGAAAGCGTGTTGCTGCTTGAGCCGCAGACATCCAAAACCGCAGTAACGCCAGGCATGGCTTACTCACTGCTGGCAAAATTATACCTCAACGCGGAGGTTTACACCGGCGTGAGCGATGACACGTACTGGCAAAAAGCAGAGCAATATGCCGACAGCGTGCTGGCAATGGGTTATGCCCTTGAAGCAGATGCCCTTGGTCCTTTTGTCACTGCCAACCAGGAATCACCGGAAAACATCTGGGTGATCCCCTATCACGAAGATACCTACCACGGATTCAACCTGCACATGCGTACGCTGCACTACCAGAGCAACCGCACCTTCAATATGAATGTGGGCCCATGGAACGGATTCGCAGCCCTTGAAGATCATTTTAATAATTATGAAGAAAACGACAGGCGCAGGGATGGTTTCCTTTATGGAGAGCAGTTTTCACACACCGGTGAGGCCCTGGATGTATTCCTTGACCCAAATATCCCTGCTCTCGAAATGGCTCCAGGGTCATTCCCCGAAGATGTCATCGAAATGGCCGGCGCCCGCGTCATTAAATTTGAAGTAAAAAATGGAGCACGTGAGAACCTGGGCAACCATTTCCCCATCTTCAGGCTTGGCGACATCATTTTGATGAAGGCTGAGGCCCTGATCAGGCAGAACGGTGACGGTGCCGGCGATGACTATGTGAATATGATCCGCCAGCGCGCCGGCCTCGACCCCTGGAACAATGTTGACCTCGACATGCTGCTGGACGAACGCAGCCGCGAAATGTTCTGGGAAGGCCACCGCCGCCAGGACCTGATCCGCTTCGGCAAGTTCGGCAATGAATGGTGGGAAAAAGCCGCCTCAGGCCCCGACAGGGAAACATTCCCAATACCACAATGGGCCATCGAATCAAACCCAAACCTTGCCAACTAAACAATCTATTGCACTTTTTAATTATTTTTCAACCAAATAACAAACAACCATTAACCATTAAATTTTAATTATTATGAAAAATGTAAGTTTTTTTAAGTATTTTATGTTATTCTTTGTTGCCGTCTCATTGGTCGGTTTCTATGCCTGCAGCGATGACGATGATGATGTAGAGCCAGATCCGCCGCCAGTATTCGTTGAGGATGGCATGTATGTCAAAGGTGATGGAACAGCGCTGCCCGAACTCGCCTTTGAGGGTCTTATGCTGATGACCCGCAACGAGGTAACCCAGGAAGACCGCCCGGAATTGCTGGAACTTTTCATTGCCGTTGAAGGTGGCAGTGCAGGTTTCCATATTGTGAGCGTTGAAGGGGCAACCCAAACGGTTTTTGGACCAGGTGGAGATTTTGCCTATGTTGACCCGGCAGATCGCATCAACGACGAACCGAAAACTGCCGGTTTGTGGCGTGGCTCACTGGCTGAAACCGACACCCCCTTTACCGTACCGGAAGATGGCCTCTATCACGTCGTTGTTGATACCGAGTTTGACATCGTGATGGTAGCCCACATTGAACATTGGGGACTTATTGGCGGCGCTACCCCGGGTGGCTGGGCAGAAGACACACCAATGCTTCCACTTGCCTTTGACCTGGAAACCATGACATTTGAAGTTACCAATGCAGCAATTGCCGTTGGACAGTTTAAGTTTCGTTACTCAAATGGCTGGAAAGTCGTTATCAATGATGATGCTGAAGTACGTGTGAATTCAAATTATGGAGGCACCATCGATGAGCTGATCCCCGGCGGAGACAACATTCCAAACGATGAAGCAGGCTTCTATACCGTTCATATGATTTGGACATTGGGACAAGATTACGAAGTCGTAATGGAAAAAACCGGCGAAATGGGACAAACCGACTGGACAGGCGTTGAGCTTGACATTGTTGGCCTCGCCGTGAGCGATGACAATGAAGATGCCATTCCCGACCCAAGTGCATGGGACTGGGGCAATGTCATTTATCCCGAGCCAAATGAGCCGGTAGTTGACGGCACCTTGTTTACCTGGACATGGGATAGCGTAATCCTCGAAGCAGAAGATGCAGATGGTGATCCCGCCGGTTTTAAAGTAAGAACCAAAAATGGCGAAGCTCCCCCCGAAGGCGGCGCCAACTTTGACTCAGGTTTTGGCGATGTGGATGTGGACAACAGCTCCGCTAACGTAGCCGACCTTGGTGGCGACATCTCTGTTACAGTTAAAGGTGCTTACAAAATCACCATTACAATTGATGCTGCTGACAGTGATGCAAAAGTTATCACCATCACAGAGGTAGAATAACATAACAGTATTGGCGTTTAGGCCAGTATTCGAATTAAAGAAAGGAACCGTCTCAGAAGCAATTCTGCAGACGGTTCCTTTTTTAATTATGGTGCAGTGCTGTTTCTCGTATAAATACAATTCCTGAACCACCATCATACGCTGTTTTTCTCTGTGTTCCTCTGTGTTCCTGTGTAATCTCTGTTTTCCTGTGTAATCTTCTATATTTCTCCGTGTAATCCATAAGGAAATATCAATCAACAACACTTTGGTACACCGGAAATAAACAGATGTTCACTTGGGACGGGACAATAGCAATTGCGATGAGCCAGCAACTCTAAGGTTGTGAAAGACTCATTGACAGAAAAAAGCAATCCATCTTGCGAAAATAATTATTTTGTTTCGTATTTTTGCGTAAATTACCAAATTAACCATTTTTCAATCAATCCAACCTTAAATCTTTCTGCAATATGACAAAACATTTAAAAAACATCATCCCATTTATGCTGCTGCTGTTTCTGGCAACTGCGGCAATGGGACAGAGAGGAACGGTTACCGGGGTTGTCAGCGACCGGCAAACAGGTGAAACACTGCCTGGTGCAAACATCCTGATACAGGGGACAACCACCGGAACGGTCACCGACTTTGACGGCCAGTACACCCTTGACGTACCAGCCGGCGAAGTGACCCTCATTGCCAGCTTCATTGGCTATGAACCCATAGTCGTTACTGTCACTGTGGGCGATGGCGACATTGTAACCCAAAATTTTGCGCTTGGCATGGACATTGAAACCCTCGAGGAGTTTGTGATCATTGGCTATGGCATCCAGCGGCGCGAAGATGCCACCGGCTCTGTGGCTGTAGTAGGCGAGCGCGACTTTAACCGTGGAAACATCACCACGCCTGCTGAGCTGCTGCGCGGCAAGATGCCCGGCGTGCAGATCACTTCTGCCGGCGGAGCTCCCGGCAGCGGCGAGATCATCCGCATCAGGGGCGGCTCGTCACTCGATGCCGACAACGACCCGCTGATTGTGATCGACGGCGTACCTATCGAAAGTGCCGGCGTACCCGGACTGCGAAACCCGCTCTCAACGATCAACCCCAACGACATCGAATCGTTTACCGTGCTGAAAGATGCCTCGGCAACAGCCATTTATGGTTCAAGGGCATCCAACGGTGTGATCATCATCACAACAAAAAAAGGAAAAAAAGATGCACCCCTGCAGCTAAACTATTCCGGCTCCTACTCATTGTCGCAAAATATCAGAACAGTGGATGTGCTTAACGCAGATGAATTTCGCAACATCATGAACGAGCGGTATGAAGGTCGCGAAAATGTCCTCAACATGGTTGGAAGTGCAAACACCAACTGGCAAGACCAGATCTTCAGGGATGCCTTTGCCCACGACCATGTCATCAGTGCCACTGGTGCTTTCAGAAGCCTGCCTTACCGCGTCTCAATCGGCTACAAAGCCGAAGAAGGCGTGTTGTTGCGCGACCAGATCGAACGCACCACGGCTGCCATCAACCTCAGCCCCTCACTGCTCGACAACCACCTCAACGTCACACTGAACCTGCGCG
>SKOK01000136.1 GCA_007120085.1 Bacteroidales bacterium
CAATACGGTTAAGCTTATCGAGGCCAGTGACGACATCAGGAAAAGGTTTATCGAACAGTCAGCACAATGCACCCGGGAGTTCCTGCTCCTTGCACTCGAAGTGAACGGTCATGCAGATGTACAGTACAAATCCAGCAATAACAAACGCCTTACCCTTGAACTGGCGCTGCTGCAAATAGCAGCACAGGTAAAAAAAAAAGCCTGACCCAAACACTTCCTCCCATTCTTAAAGGTGGAAAAAACAGATCATCCAGTGCAGGACGGAGTGCACAGGCAAAGCCTGCAGATGCCAACAGCCCCACACAAGAAGCTGCCGCAGGAACCAGGTCAACAATCAAGCCTGCTGCAAAAACCCCGGAAAGACCCACAAAAACCGTATCGGCGTCCGATGGAGGGGCCCTTGACAAAATCAGCCTGAAAATCAATCAGCCCAAGGATGATCAAACTGAAAAGCAACCGGAAGAAACGATTAAACAAGCCAATCTTCCTAATGACACCTTCTCATACGAAGAGTTTCTGAGTGCCTGGAATAAACTGGCAGCATCCTATAAAGCCGATAGTCTGGGCATGTTTCTTGCAATGACAAAAAACAAACCTGAGTTGAAGAAGGGGAATGTCGTCATTGTGCTGGCTGATAATGCCATCCAGGCTGACATCGTTAACGAAAAGAAACCTGAGCTGCTTAGCAAATTGCGCAAGGAATTGGGCAACTATACCGTTGACATCCAAACAAAAACCAACAAATCAATCAGGGCTGAAAAGGCCTACCTGCCAGCTGAGAAACTAGAAAAGCTAATACAGAAGAATCCTGCTGTAGAAAAGCTAAAGGCGGCATTTAATTTGGATCTCGATTATTAATGAAAAACATTTACGGGGTTATTATTGTTTGTAAATAGACACACTTATTCTTTAAACACTGATTTTTAAATTATACAAATTATTTCTAACCATTAAATCAAAAAAAATGAAGTACAAATTAAATCTTTTCATTGCCCTCTTGCTCTTGCTGCTGGTTGGCGCGGCAAGTGCCTCTGAGAGAAGGATTGAATTTACGGAGTTTACCCTCGACAACGGACTCCACGTTATCCTTCACGAAGACAATACCACGCCAAATATTGTGGTAAACATCATGTACCACGTTGGTGCAAAAAATGAATACCGTGACCGTACCGGTTTTGCCCATTTCTTTGAGCATTTGATGTTTGAAGGAAGTGAAAACATCGGGCGTGGTGAGTTTTCTGAGATCGTTGAGATGTCGGGTGGATCGCTGAATGCTTACACCAGTTTTGACGTAACAAACTACTTTGTCATGCTACCGAGCAATCAGCTGGAGCTGGGGTTATGGCTTGAATCAGAACGTCTTTTGCATCCGGTTATCGATTCCATCGGCATTGCGACCCAGAAAGATGTTGTAACGGAAGAAATGAAGCAGACCCGCGACAACCAGCCCTACGGCAGGATTCTTACCGAAACCATCAAGCGTGCATTTACCGTGCATCCCTATCAGTCCGACATCCTGGGCAAAGATGAACATATCCGCAACGCCACTCCGGATGACATCCGCTCATTCCATGACATGTATTATGTGCCTGACAATGCCGTTTTGGTGATTACCGGCGACATTGACATTGATGAAACAAAAGAGCTGGTTAGCCTTTATTTTGGCGACATACCAAGTGGAAGCCTGCCGATTCGCCGTCCTGACGTGGTTGAGCCTCCCCGTACACAGGAATTTCGCGATACGGTTTTTGACAAAATCCAGCTGCCCGCTTTAATCCAGGCTTACCACATTCCGGCGCAAGGCACCGAAGATTATTATGCGGTTCAGATGCTGGGCACATTGCTGTCGCAGGGTCAGAGCAGTCGTCTTTACAGGAGGTTGGTCGTAGAAGAGCAGTCAGCGCTGGTGGTGCAGGCCATGCCGCTTGGACTTGAAGACCCCGGCCTGAACCTGGTGCTGTCGATCGCCAACATGGGTGTTGACCTGCCAACCATTGAAGCCAGCATCAATGCTGAGCTTGATCGCGTGCGCAACGAGCTCATCACCGAAGAGGAGTTCCAGAAGTTGAGAAACCAAATTGAAAGCAGGATGGTCAATAACAACACAACCATCGCCAGCCGGGCCATGAGCCTGGCCAACTACCATACAATTTATGGTGATGCCAGCCTAATCAATACGGAAATAGAACGCTATATGGCCGTAACCCGCGAAGACATCAAGGCCGCAGCCCAAAACTACATGCGTGAAGATAACAGGGTGGTGCTTTTTTATTTGCCTGAAGCCCAGTAACAACATTGAAAACAAGAAAAAACATATATTGTCATGAAAAAATTAATTTTATCGTTACTTAGCATACTGGTAGTTTTTGCTGCCAGTGCACAATTAGACAGGAGCCAGCGCCCGGAACCAGGCCCGGCACCAGTAATTCAGCTCGGGGAGTTCGAATCTTTTGAACTTGAGAATGGACTGAAAGTGATTGTTGTTGAAAACCGCCAGGTGCCTGTCGTATCCTTTCAGCTCACCCTCGACATTGACCCTGTGATGGAAGGGGATGCTACAGGGTATGTCAGCATGGCCGGCTCACTACTCAGGGAAGGCACCACCAACCGGAGCAAGCAGGAGATTGATGAAGCCATAGACTTTATTGGTGGATCACTATCCACCTTTTCTACAGGGATGTTTGCTTCGTCGCTGACAAGGCATAAGGAAAGCCTGCTTGACCTGATGTCGGATGTCTTGCTGAATCCCTCTTTCCCGGAGTCTGAACTGGAACGCCTCGTCAACCAGAATATTTCCGGTCTGGCCACAACAAGGAATGATGCCAGTGCAATGGCGGCGAATCTCTCCAGGGCGTTGGCCTACGGGCCTGATCATCCTTATGGTGAGATCACAACAGAGGAAAGCCTTGAAAACATTACCCGTGAGCAGATTGTTCAATACTACGAAAACCACTTTAAACCCAATGTCGCTTACCTGGTGATTGTTGGTGATATTGATGTGGCTGAAGCACGAGAGGTGGCTAACAGGTTTTTTGGCCAGTGGCAGCCAGGCGAAGTTCCGTCGCGCAGCTTCCCAACCCCAACTGCACCTGAAGGCAACAGGGTGGCCTTTGCCAATCGCGCCGGCGCCGTACAGAGCGTCGTAATGGTCACCCACCCGCTTGTACTTACACCTGGGCATCCGGATGCCATCAAGGTGAGCGTGATGAACAGCATACTCGGTGCAGGCGGGTTTTCAGGCCGTCTGTTGCAAAACCTTCGTGAAGACAAAGGATATACATACGGAGCGTATTCAAATATCTCAACCGACAGGCTGGTGAGTCGCTTTATGGCCAGGACAGAAGTGCGCAATGAGGTGACTGACAGCACAGTAACGGAAATTCTTAACGAAATGCGCCGCATGGTCCATGAACCTGTGGATGAAAGAAGCCTGCAGCTGATCCAGAACTTCCTGACAGGAAATTTTGCCCGCTCGCTGGAAAGCCCCCGGACAATGGCCAATTTTGCCCTGAACATAGAAAGGTATGGCTTGCCGGAAGACTATTATGCCACCTACCTGGAAAAATTGAATGCCGTAACCATTGAAGATGTGCAAGAGATGGCCGCCAAATACCTGAAGCCTGAAAACGCAATTATCGTTGTTGCTGGTAACAGGGACGAGGTGGCTGAAACATTAATCCCATTCAGTGCAACGGGAGAAGTGGAATTTTTTGACCCCTTTGCGCGTCCTGTTGAAGATATTGCCTTGCGGCCAGCCCCGCAGGGATATACTGCCGAAACGGTGATAGAAAAATACATAGAAGCCATTGGCGGTCGCGAGAACCTGGAAAACATGCAGGATATGAAAACGGATATGACAGCCAGCGCCATGGGGATGCAGTTCCAGATGACAAATTATCAGAAAGCACCTCACTATTCGTTGCAAAAGATGAAGATGGGTGAAATGGTGATGCAGCAGGTGTTGTTCGACGGTGAAAAAGTGGTGATCGCCTCACAGATGGGTCGCCAGGAGTTTACCGAAGGCGAAGAGTTTGAACAAATGAAGATGCAGTCAGTAATGAATATGGAGCTGAAATACAAAGAGTTTGGCTTTGAAAAACAGTTGCTGGGCATTGAAAGCATTGATGGACAAGATGCTTTCAAAGTTGAAGTTGTTTCGCCGGGTGGTGTAAAGTCATACGATTATTACGCCCTGGAAACAGGTTTTAAAATAAAAAGCATCAGTACCGAGAGCCAGTCAACCTATAGCGAATACAAGAACGTGGATGGGTTTTTCCTTCCGCATAAAGTTGTAACTGAGGCAGGCCCCCAGCTCATCCAGATGACCATTAACAGTGTGGAAATAAACACCGGCATTGATACAGAGGTGTTTACCATTAATTAGGCACATATAATCCTTATCGTTTGAAAGAACTCTGTTCAGTTTTGTTATTGAACAGAGTTTTTTTATACCTTTATATCTTTGAGGAAATGCAGGGTGGGTTTTTAATTGAATGGACACAAAGCTGTTTTTCTTATGAAATCAAGGATATCACAAGTATTTGAGGCTGTAAACAGGGCTTTGCAGTTTGTAAGGAACGACATCTGGCGCATGCCTTTGAAGGAGTTGCCACGCCGTAAAATGTTTCTGATCAAACAGTTGCGTATCTTGATCCTTGCGGTTCGAGGCTTCCGTGATGACCAGGTGCTGCTCAGGGCTCCGGCTTTGACCTATTACTCCATGTTTAGCATTGTTCCGGTCGCGGCACTGGCCTTTGGCATTGCCAAAGGTTTTGGCCTGGAGATGTATGTTGAGCGTCAGCTGGAAAGTGCACTGGCAGGGCGCGAAGAGGTGTTTAACTGGGTGATGGAGATCACACAGTCCTTCCTGAGAGGAACACACGGAGGGGCCGTTGCCCTGGTGGGTCTGTTCATATTGATCTATACCATTACCATGCTGCTGCTAAATATTGAAACATCCTTTAATGAAATTTGGCAGGTGAGCAAATCAAGATCGCTGTCGAGGAAATTCAGCGATTATTTTGCCATGATGTTCATTGCACCATTGTTTTTTATCATGGCCAGCGCTGCTACCGTGTACCTGAATACACAAGTACAGGAAGCCGATTTTGCATTGCTCAACCCTTTGTTGATCTTTCTTGTATCTCTCATCCCTTACGTCCTGATCTGGATGATCTTTACAATCCTTTATATGGTGATGCCAAACACCAATGTGAAGTTTTCTGCGGCATTGCCGGCAGGTATTATAGCGGGGACACTTTTTCAACTGATTCAATGGGGCTACATCGCTTTTCAGATCGGCGCCGCCAGGTATGGTGCCATCTACGGTTCCTTTGCAGCCCTGCCACTCTTGCTGCTCTGGATGCAGGTGAGCTGGATCGTCGTGCTGTTTGGCGCGGAGCTGTCATTTGCCAATCAGCATGTTGATAACTACGAGTTTGAAGCGGAGTCAAAAAATATCAGCCCCTTCAACAAAAAGTTGCTTGCATTGTACATCCTTCAATTGCTGGTGCACCGCTTTCAGCAAGGCGAAAAACCCATAGCTCCCGATGACATCTCCAACAGCCTGCACATCCCCAACAGCCTCGTGCGCATCATACTCAATGAATTGGAGGATGTGGGGCTGGTCAGCCAGGTGGACATCAGCCATTCAAAAAGAAGCGCCTACCAGCCGGCCGTTGATATCACAAAGATCTCCATAAAGACAGTGCTGAAAAAACTTGACCACCATGGGATGGACGTGCTGATTGCCAAGCCCTCACCTATACTGGATCAGCTAAAAAAGGCCCTCAGCTCCTTTCACCGGCATATGGGGGAGTCGGAAGAGAATAAACTCCTGAAAGACATTTAACCTGGTCTGATGGTTGATTTCTTGTCAGCCCGGTTTTTTGTCAAATCGTTTCATTGAAAAAAACAAGAAGGAGGTGACCACCACGCTGAGTGCGATCATCAAAAATGAAAACCGGCTTCCTGTCATGACTTCCGGACTGATGACATCCGTGTTATAGGCAATGTAATACACAATGACGGCTGCTGCATTGTTGAAAAAGTGGGCAAACACCGGCACCCAGATATTTTTTGACATCACAAACATATAGCCGAGCACCAGTCCAAGCAGCAGCCGGGGCAGGAAGCCATAGAATTGCAGGTGCATGGCGCTGAACATAAAGGCTGCAATGAAAACGGCCAGGTGCACATTGCCTGTCCATTGCCTGAAAATGCGTTGCACCGCTCCGCGAAAAATGAATTCCTCCCCAATGGCGGGCAACACGGCGATCATCAACAAGTTGAAAAGCAAAGCCCGTGTGCCGCTTATGTTCAGAAACCGCTCCATCATCACCTCCGCGGCATCTTCGGTTTGCCGCATCCACTGTTCAAGGCCGCTCATTGCCTCAGGTAATGACAGCTGCTGGTTGAACTGCATCAAAGCATGAACCACGGGTACCACAGCCATCATGATGAGCGCCGGGATCAAAAAGTTTAAAGCACTGGGGATGCGTTGCCCCTGAAGGTAATCAAGCGGTTTGCCGTCCATCAGAAACGCAAATGCCAGCCCGGGAACCACAAACAATCCCAGGTGGCTTAATATCTGCAGGTATCGCAGCAGGTTGAGGTTGTCTGGTGCCCCACCTGTCAACTGTTCAAATACTCCCGGGCCGGCAAATGGCAAAGCTGCCAGAATCCCAATGAAGACCACTACAAGCATGCTGGCAAGCATAAGCAATGCAAGCAACAGCAATTTCATGAAAGGGTGCAACCCCCCCAGCATACCACGATCAACCATATCTGCGAAATAAGTATTTTTGCACTAAAGAAAGCTCAAAAATAATCATTCTTTTCTATTCTGATGGGAAACACGAAGCAGGCAGGCTATCAGCAAAGCATAAAAATCGGTCGCACATACTTTGACCGCTTGCCGGTTATTCTGGCACC
>SKOK01000096.1 GCA_007120085.1 Bacteroidales bacterium
GACAAGCTCGCAGAGGCTCTTATTTTGGGGCTAAAGCCCCCCTCTGAGTGAAGTACTGCCTTCTATCCGTCAGCTAAAGCAGACGGCAATGGATATACCCTTCATGTCATTCCCGTATTGTGGCCACCGCTTTTGCGCGGGGGCTTCCCACTCAGAATGACAGGACGCATAAAACCAGAAACCAGCAATCAGCAACCAATAACCATGAGCTGGGAGTCACGAACTCTGAACAAAATTCCGTATTTTTGCATTCCATAAAACACAACGCGAAATGGCAAAAAGCAAAAAGGTAAACCCAATTTGGGCAGGGCTTAGAACCTACGGAATCATTACGTTTGCCCTCCTCGTCAGCGCCCTGGCCTGGACAGCCTTCCTGATCCCTTCCGAAATCGTTGGTGGTGGCGTGACCGGTTTGTCAGCCTTGCTGTATTACGCAACCGGCATCCCCGTAGCCATTACCTTTTTCCTTGTGAACGTGGTTCTTGTGATCATCGGCATTAAAAGCCTGGGGTTTGGGTTTGGTGTTAAAACGATATACAGTGTTGGTGTGTTATCATTGTTCTTCGGCATATTGCAACCACTGATTACTGAACCCATCGTTGATGATCGTTTTATGTCAGCCATCATTGGAGGCATCATGGGAGGCGCCTCCGTCGGACTTGTGTTTACACAGGGCGGGAGCACCGGCGGTACTGATATCATCGCCATGATCATTAACAAATACAGAAACATCAGCCACGGAAGGATAATTCTTTATGCCGACCTGATCATCATTTCATCTTCATACTTCCTTTTTCAATCACTCGAAGTGATGGTGTATGGTTATGTCACGATGGCCGTTGCATCCTATTCTATTGACATGCTGTTGATGGGGCATCGCCGCAGTGTGCAAATGTTCATCTTTTCACCCAAGTATGAGCTGATCGCTGAACACATTGCCAACGACATTGGTCGGGGTGTAACGCTGCTGAACGGACAAGGCTGGTATAGCAAGGAACAAAGTGCAGTGCTGGTAGTCATCGTCAGACGGCACGAAACATCCATCGTATTCAGAAGCATCAAAGAAATAGACCCTGATGCTTTTATTTCTGTGTCAAACGTGATGGGCGTCTATGGCAAAGGCTTTGACCCGATCAAGTATTAATGCGGTGTTTCATGATTGTTATTTAATGTTATGAAATGCCTCAAGGATAATGTTTTTTGTATCTTCGTATATATCTAAATGAAACGCCCATGTTGACAATCCCGACCATTCGGGGACAGCATTTTTTGACACGTATGGGGATGATTATCCAAACTGGATGGTGGAAGAAAGAGATTAGAGGTTGGAAGTTAGTGGTTAGAAAAAGAAAATCTAACATCTATCTTCTAATATCTAACCTCCAATCACCATTTCAGGAACAGATACAAGCCTTAGAAATACAATCACTTGCGAAAATAGAAACACATATAATGGAATTATGAAAGTTCTGAAAGAGTTAAAGCCTCATAGATTATGGGAATTGTTTGAAGAGATATGCCAGGTGCCGCGCCCATCCAAGAAGGAAGAAAAGATACTGGCTTATCTGAAAGCTTTTGCTGATAAGCATCAGCTGGCATGTAAGGAGGATAAAGCAGGCAATCTCAACATTAGCAAACCTGCAACCCCCGGATATGAAAACCACAAGTCCATCGTACTGCAAAGCCATGTTGACATGGTCTGTGAGAAGAACGAAGGGGTCGAACACGATTTCGACAATGATCCCATCCGCCCGCGCATTGTTGACGGTTGGGTGAAGGCTGAAGGCACCACTTTGGGTGCAGACAATGGCATTGGTGTTGCAGCCCAGCTGGCAATTCTTGAAGCCACCGACATTGACCATGGCCCCATTGAGTGTCTTTTTACAGTCGATGAAGAAACCGGTCTGACCGGCGCTTTCAACCTTGAACCCGGATTTCTGGAAAGCCGCATTCTGCTGAACCTCGACTCCGAAGATGATGGCGAACTATTTATCGGATGTGCTGGCGGAATAGATACCCTCGTCACCCTGCCTTACGAAAAGGTGAACCTTGAGCCTGATCACCTTGCCTATACAATTGCTGTCACCGGTTTGCGGGGAGGTCACTCCGGCGACGACATCAATAAAGGAAGAGGCAACGCCATAAAGATTCTCACCCGCCTGTTGTGGAATGCTGAAAAGATGTTTGAATTGCGCATCGCTGAGATCAAAGGAGGAAACCTGCACAATGCCATTGCACGCGAAGCCTTTGCCACCATTACGATCCCGCGGCGCCACGAAAAAGCCCTGAAAGAGCTGGTTGAAAGCCTGGGCCTGGAAATCCGTGATGCTGTGAAAGTGAATGAACCTGGTTTAAGCATCAACATCAAAGACTCCCTGATGCCTGAAACCCTTATCGATTATTCATCACAGCACAAACTACTAAATGCCCTCTACGCCTGCCCGCATGGCGTGATGGCCATGTCGCCTGACATACCCAACCTTGTGGAAACTTCCACAAACCTCGCCTCAGTCAAGATGTCAGCCAACGAGGTTATCGTCGTTACCAGCCAGCGCAGCTCACTCGATACAGGTAAGCACGATATCGCTGCCATGGTGGCTGCCGTATTTCAACTTGCCGGCGCCAAAGTCAAACACGGCGACGGTTACCCGGGCTGGGAACCCAACGTGGATTCCCCAATACTCGCTATCACAAAAAAGGCGTACCAGGATCTCTTCAAAGAGGAACCTAAAGTGCTCGCCATACATGCCGGACTGGAGTGCGGCATCATCGGCGAAAAATATCCCGGAATGGATATGATATCCTACGGACCAACAATGAGAGGCGCACACTCTCCAGATGAGGCATTGGAAATCAGTACAGTGGAAAAATTCTGGGACCTGACCCTTGAAGTGCTGAAAAATGCACCAAAAGCATAAGAATGGGAGGTTAGATGTTGGAGGATAGAGGTTGGAAAAAATCTAACTTCTAACTTCTAATTGATATCTAACATCTAATCGCTATCTTAGCAACAAACACAAGACACAGAAATACAATTACTTACGCAGATATACAGATGAAGAACAACAAGGTTTTTTTTCAGGACCTGGGCGTCATGGACTACAAGGAGGCCTGGGACTACCAGGAAAAACTGTTTAAGGGGATCACTGACCTGAAAATGCATAACAGGTCGCATCCCGAAGAAGAAAAGCAAACAGACAATTATCTGCTTTTTTGTGAACATCCGCATGTTTATACACTCGGCAAGAATGGCTCTGAAAACAACCTCCTTGCCAATTTGCTTGAACTGCAGCAAAAAGAGGCCACCTTTTATAAGATCAATCGTGGTGGCGATATCACCTATCATGGGCCCGGTCAAATTGTGGGCTATCCCATCCTTGACCTTGATAACTTTTCACCCGACATCCATCAGTATGTAGCCAATCTGGAAGAGGCCGTCATTAAAACAATTGCTGAATATGGGCTGAAAGGCGAACGGCTCAAAGGTGCCTCCGGCGTGTGGCTTGATGCCTCCATTCCAGCAAAAGCCAGGAAGATATGCGCCATTGGTATCCGCAGCAGCCGCTGGGTTACCATGCACGGCTTTGCCTTTAACGTCAATACCGATCTCAGCTACTTTGAGCTGATCAACCCCTGTGGCTTCACCGATAAAAAAGCCACATCGATGCAGGCAGAACTGAATAAACATATTCCTCTCGAAGAGGTAAAGTCCGGACTGAAACAACACCTTCGTGATATCTTTGATATGGATTATCGGTAAATAAACACCATTGCTGCGAGGGACATGCCCTGTTTTTTCAAGACATGATCTGCAGACACAGTGTCTCCCATTTATGCAAGGTGTTACATGATTGCAAGGCATGCCATGCAGAGCGCGAATGCCTTTTAGACAAGGATGCCTTGTCTCATAAAACAACGTTGTTGTTTGTAAAACGCATTGTTTTCCAAAACATCAAATCATCATGACCACCACGACAGAATCAAACACCACCGAATCTACCCCTCTGATCCTGGCTCCGGCAGGCTCTTATGAATCACTGCGCGCTGCCATACAGGGCGGCGCAGATGCCGTGTATTTTGGTGTTGGCAAACTGAACATGCGCAGCCGGTCGTCACAGAATTTTACTTTTGATGATCTCCGGGAGGTGGCAGCCATCTGTCGTGAGCACAATGTCAAGTCATACCTTACCCTGAATACCATCATCTATGATGAGGAAATGGACGAGATGCGACAAGCCATTGACCATGCAAGGGAAGCCGGAATTTCAGCCATCATTGCATCCGATGTGTCGGTGATGGGATACGCGCGGCAGCAAAACATGACGGTTCACATCTCAACCCAGTGCAACATCACCAATTTATCAGCCATCAAATTTTATGCGCAATTTGCTGATGTCATGGTGCTGGCCCGCGAGCTTAATCTCCGGCAGGTTCTCGAAATTGTCATGGGCATCGAACGCGACCAGATAAAAGGTCCCGGTGGTGAGCTCGTGAAGATTGAGATATTTGTACACGGTGCGCTATGTATGGCGGTAAGCGGCAAATGCTACCTGAGCCTCGACAACAAGAACTTCTCCGGCAATCGCGGCGCTTGCCTGCAACTATGCCGCCGCTCATACATCGTAACTGATAAAGAAGAAGGTTACGAACTGGAGGTTGATCACGAATACATCATGTCGCCCAAGGATTTGTGCACGATTGGCTTTCTTGACAAGATCATCCATGCCGGGGTGAAGGTGCTGAAGATCGAAGGCAGGGGCCGTGGACCGGATTATGTAAAAACCGCCACACAGTGCTACAAAGAGGCAGTGCAGGCTATTGCTGATGGAACTTACAACCAGGAGAAGGTCACGGAATGGACAAAGCGGCTTGCTAAGGTTTTTAACCGCGGCTTCTGGGATGGATATTACCTTGGCCGAACCATGGGGGAGTGGTCTGAACGCTATGGCTCGCAAGCTACGCGCCGAAAACAATATGTTGGGAAGATTACCAATTATTTCTCACGCCTCGGTGTAGCAGAGGTCACAATGGAAACAAGGGAGCTGGGAAAAGGCTCCGAAGTGATGATAACCGGCCCCACCACAGGTGTTGTGGAACTGGTCGCTGAAGACATCCGCCTGGATGACAAACCCGTTGAACAGGTCAAAAAAGGGGATGTTTTTTCAATTAGCTCACCCGCGCTGGTAAGGCGTGGGGATAAGGTTTTCAGGATGATCACGGAAGTGGACCCGTTTTAATGCCCTGATAAGTTGCCGGCACTGAAAACCAACGTGGAGATTCAGAGGCTCCGTATCAAATAAACTGATCAGCCATCTTGCCATAATACTTACGCAATCGCTTTTAAGTTAACGGAGCTGGCTGATCCCTCAATTGACATAAATGATAAACCCATAATCTCCCAGCTGCAAGCCTTTTTCTCCAACCACCGCATTTTCAATGAACCTTATCTCACCAGGAAATTCGTTTTCAATCAGCATTGTATTTCCTGACAGGTTCATAAGCACGCTCACCGTTTGTGCTCCTATGGAGCGTGTGAAGGCAAGCAGATTGTCATTGCCCGGCCGGATCATTTGAAAGTCGCCGTGCGTAATGGCGTGGTTCTCTTTTCGAAAAGCGATGAGTTCCCTGTAAAGGTTCCAGAGGGAGTTTGGGTCGTTTTGTTGCACCGACAAAGCAAACTGTTCGGCACCACCTTTGTTGAAATAGCTTACATCCCACCAGGGACCGCTGTCTTTGTAGAAAGCTGCAATGCCCCGGTCATCAGGATATGGGGTCCAGGGAAAGGCTTCCCTTACGGGAATGTGGTTCACGTCGTAGCTCCAGTCGTGCACCGTGCCAGTAATGCCAAGTTCCTGCCCGTAATAAATGGCTGGGATTCCGGGCAGAAGCAGGTTTAAAACGGCACCGCACCTGGTCTTGCCTTTGTGCCCCTCCATCTCACTTGCCCATCGTGGAATGTCATGGTTTTCAATAAAATGAATATAGTTTTTGTGATCAGGAACATGGGCCAGCGTTTCCTCAATGAAGTGAAAAATATTGCTTGCCCTGGGCGCGTCTTCATCATCCTGGTCAGCCATCATCACATCAGCTATCGCATAGCGTATGAGAAACCCAAAACTTGCATCAGCACCACTTTTCTCCATCATCTCCTCACCGTAAGATGCCCAGTTCGACTGCTCGCCAACAATGAAAAGGTCAGGATTTATCTCCCTGGCGTGCGCAAATATGGGTTGCCAGAAATCAGTATATAAGCTGGTAAACAGGCCTTTGTAATCCAGGTCGTCCATGATGTGGTCGATCCTGAAACCATCCACGCCACCCTCGAGGCTACCGTCACCTTTGGGGTCAACCCAGAAAGCATAGTAATCCCTCATGTAATCTTTTACGCTTTGATGATTCATGTCCAGATGGAAGATATAAAGCTCCTGGTCTGGCCAGGCACGGTAAGCATACAGCTCTTCGCCTGACGGCCGCAAAAATTGCTCCGGGTAGTTATTTTCATCATCGCTGTAATAGATAAAGTCATTGTAAGGAGAAGACGGATTTTTGTATGAATCTTCGAACCAGTGGTTTCCGTTTTGCACATACTGGGTTTCCATGTCCATGATGAGCTTCATGCCCCTGTCGTGCACAGCCTGCACAAAGGCCAGGTATTCATCCATTGTGCCATAGCGGGGATCAATCGTTTCGTAATCAATAGGGAAATAATTATGATAAAAGTCCGATTCATAAAGCGGCAGGAGCAGGATGGCGGTGACACCAAGTTCTTCCAGGTAATCAAGCTTCTCCACGATGCCGTTCAGGTCACCGTGCCCATCGCCGGATGAATCAAAAAAGCTGCGCTGCATCACGTGATAGATAATCTCATTATTCCAGTCAGGTTTTTCGTTCGTTTCATTTTTGTCGCTTCCTGAGCAGGA
>SKOK01000157.1 GCA_007120085.1 Bacteroidales bacterium
CGGAACTTATCCTCCACGACAATATCCTTGAAATCAACCTCACAAGCCGGCACATCGATCTGGATGTATCCACCAGACTGGAATTCAAGGTTTTCGCCTTCAGGCAGCTTCACCACAAACTCTTTAATAAAAGTGGCCACGTTGTGGTTGGAGATCACCTCACACTCCCACTTTTTGATGCCGAATATTTCTTTCGGCACACGGACGTCGAGGTCCTGCTTCACCTTCACCTGGCAGCTGAGGCGCCATTTGTCCTGTATCTCCTTCCGGGTGAAGTAGCCAACTTCCGTGGGGAGGATGTCGCCGGCGCCATCCATGATCTGGCATTTGCACATCGCACAGGTTCCACCACCGCCACAAGCACTTGGCAGGTAGATGGATTCGCGCGAAAGCGTAGTGAGGAGGGTGTCGCCTGCATTCACCGTAATTTCTTTTTCATTGTTGATGGTGACCTTTACGGGTCCGGAGGGCACCAGCTTTGACCGTGCATACAACAGTACGCCCACCAGCAACAGCATCACCAGGAGGAACATTGCCACGCTGAGTGTGATTATCCAAAGGGTTCCAGCTTCTAAGAATACCATAGTTTTGATTTTTCAGATTGTTTTACAGTTCTATACCCATAAAGCTCATGAAAGCAATGCCCATCAGCCCGGTGATGATGAATGTGATGCCAAGGCCGCGGAGCGGTGCAGGCACCTGCGAGTACCTGATCTTCTCGCGTATGGCTGCGATGCCTACGATGGCAAGGAAAAAGCCAACGCCACTGCCAAGCCCGAAAGAGGTTGCCTCCGCGATGTTGGCAAAGTTACGCTCCTGCATGAAGAGCGAACCACCAAGGATGGCGCAGTTTACTGCGATCAACGGCAAAAAGATACCCAGCGCGCTGTGCAGCGTGGGGCTGAACTTTTCAACGATCATCTCCACCAGCTGCACCATGGCCGCAATAATGGCGATAAACATGATAAAGGTGAGAAAGCTCAGGTCAACGCTGGCAAACTGGGGTCCAAGCCACGACAGTGCACCCCTGCCAAGCACAAAGCTTTCGAGCAAATAGTTGAATGGTACGGTGATGCCAAGCACGAAGATAACGGCAGCACCCAGGCCAACGCTTGTATTTACAGTTCTCGACACAGCCAGGTAGGAACACATGCCAAGGAAATAGGCAAACACCATGTTGTCAATAAAGACTGACCGGACAAATATGCTAACTAATTCTTCCATTTCGGATTATATTTTAATGTTTTACCATCCTTTTATTAACTGATATCCACCAGGCTGCGGTTACGGTGACGATGCACCCATATAATTACACCTACAGTAATAAGCGCCATTGGTGGCAATATCATGAAGCCGTTGTTTTCGTAGCCCATCTCGTATAAAAAATTGGGAATGACCTGGTAGCCAAACAATGTGCCAGACCCCAGCAGCTCCCTGAAAAATCCGACGGCCAGCAGCACCCAGCCATATCCGGCGGCATTTCCAATGCCATCCAGGAAAGAGGGCCACGGTTTGTTATTGAGGGCAAAGGCCTCCAGGCGTCCCATGATGATGCAGTTGGTGATGATCAATCCGACGAACACGCTCAGCTGGCGGCTTACGTCATAGACAAAGGCTTTGAGCACCTGGTCAACCAGGATCACCAGGGCAGCGATCACCGTGAGCTGCACGATGATGCGAATCCTCGGGGGGATGCCCTTCCTGAGCAGAGAAATGATCACATTGGCGAGACCCATTACGGTGACTACTGAAATGGCCATTACCAGAGAGGTTTTGAGCTGCACGGTGATGGCAAGCACCGAACAGATACCCAATACCTGCACGGTGATGGGGTTGTCCCTGTCGAGCGGATTGCTCAGCAGCTTCTGGTTCTTGGGTGACAGCAAAGCTTCTTTTTGTGGGTTATTTGTGTTGTCGCTCATATCGTTCTGATTTTTTCAAAGTATGACTTATAAACTTCCAGGCCATCGCGCAACATATTGGTTACACCGTTGGATGTAATGGTGCCACCACTGATGCCGTCAACGGCATAAAGGTCACCGGCAGGTGCCCTGCCCTTGACTACGCGCACCGGGTTAAAGTTGCCTGCTTCGTCAAATATGCGCTTCCCCGGAAACTGTTCCTGGAACTCCCTGTCAGCGATTTCGGCGCCAAGGCCGGGGGTTTCACTCGCGTGATCGAAATTGGCCCCGGCGATGGTCACCAGGTCGGATTTCAGACCGACGTAGCCCCAGATGGGCCCCCAGAGGCCGTTGCCGCGCAAAGGCACGATAAAAAAGGTTTCCCCATCGAGCTCCGCTATGAACACAGGCAGTTGCCGGTCGGCAACATCTTTGCGGTTTTCGTCCTGCAGATCTACTTCAAATGCATCGCCTTCAAGCTCCTCGCCCAGGTGGTTTACAATTTTTGTGGTAGTCACATATTGGTTGAACAGGTTTTCAGCCTCGGCACGCGGTGCCGGAATGTTGATGGCGGCCAGGATGTTCTGCATTTTTTCAATGCGCATATTGCGTTCCTGCAATGGCCTGAGCAAAGTAGCAGCCGCGGAAAGCACGAGTGCTACGATGATCACCATGGCGGAAGCATACATAAACACATATCGGTTTGACATATCTATTGTTTTTTAACAGGTTTACGATTGGACATTTACCGTGGTACTTTTCAAACGACGCAGTCGGCGTTTGATGTTTGCTGCTACCACATAGTGATCGACCAGCGGTGCAAACACATTCATAAACAATATGGCGAGCATCATCCCTTCGGGGTAGGCAGGGTTGACCACCCTGATGAGGATGGTGATGACGCCGATCAGGAAGCCATAAATATACTTTCCCGTGCCAGTTTGTGAAGCTGTGACAGGGTCTGTGGCCATAAAGACCGTTCCGAATGCAAAGCCACCCATGATGAGATGGTAATATGGGGGGATGGCCATAAAGTCATTGACGGCAAAAATATTGAATATGAATGCCATAAACAGGCCGCCGGCAACCACTGACACCATAATCCTAAGACTTCCTACGCCTGTGGCTATCAACACGATGGCACCCAGCAGCACGGCAACCGTAGATGTTTCGCCGATGGAGCCCGGGATGGTACCCAGGAACATCTCCAGTGCCGAAGGCAGGTATTGCATCTCACCGGCTGCCAGCACGGCAAGTGCAGTGGCCCCTGAGAAGCCGTCAACAAGCTGCTGTCCTTCCTGCAAGGCAGTGTCTATCCACACTTCTCCCGAAAGGTAAGAAGGATAGGCAAAAAAGAGGAATGCCCTTGCCAGCAGCGCAGGGTTCAGGATGTTCATGCCGGTGCCCCCGAAAACCTCCTTGCCGATGATGACGGCAAAAACGGTGGCCAGCGCTACCATCCAAAGCGGCGTGGTTACCGGTATCACCAAGGGGATCAGCAAACCCGACACCAGGAAGCCCTCGTTGACTTCATGATTGCGGATGGTGGCAAAGATAAACTCCACGATCAGTCCGGAGGCATAACTGACAACAATCAGCGGCAATACCCTGATGAGGCCATGCAAAAACTGGTCGATGAAGCTAACTTCAAGGCCTATGGCAAGGAAATGCTGGTAACCTACGTTCCACATCCCGAATAACAGAACAGGGGTCATGGCAATCACCACGTGAAACATCGTGCGCTTCATATCCATCGCATCACGAATGTGGCTGCCTTTCCTGGTTACATTCCCCTGCACGAACAAAAAGGTCTCAAAGGCCTCGAAAGTGCGGTACAGCTTTTCGAACTTCCCGCCTTTCTCAAAGTTCGGCTTGACCTTTTCCACTAAATTATGCAAAGCTTTCAATGTTCTTTGATTTTATATGAGTTAATATATTTTCTTTCAGATGTTTATGCAAACTCCTTGATCATCACGTCCAATCCATCGCGCAGGATGGTCTGCATCTCAATCTTGGATGGACAAACATACTCGCAAAGGGCAAAATCTTCCGGAGCAACCTCATAGATGCCCAGTTTCTCCATCATGTCTATATCGTTGATCATCACCGACTTGATGAGCTGCATCGGCATGATGTCCATCGGTAAATATTTTTCGTACAGGCCGGTGATCACAAACGGGCGCTCACCACTGCGGATGTTGGTGTTAAGGCTGTATTTCTTCCATGGCATCAGGAAGGAAAAGAATGTCCGGGAAACGCTATGCTTATCAGGTGTTGGGATCAGCCAGCCGAGGAGTTCAGGATGATCGCCTTCCGGAATTACCGTGACCATGTCGTCGTAGTACCCAACATAACCATCACGCCCGATCTTTTCACCAGTAAGCGCATCACCACTGATAAAGCGGGGGTTTACATCTTTTTTTACCCTGATGTTATTTTCAGCAAAAGAACTTAGTTTTGCTCCGTTAATGATTTTGTAATAGCGGGGATTAAGCACTTCCGGGCCGGCGAGCGCCACCACTTTGTGTGCATCATAGATCCCTTTTTCGAACAAAATGCCCATGGAGATCACATCCTGCACGTCAACATGCCAAACCACTTCACCTTTGTTTAAGGGTTTGATGTGATGGATCTGCACGCCAATGTTGCCAGAAGGATGAGGGCCGATAAACTGATGAAGCTTCACGCCCCGGGCCTCTTTGAATGCCCTGGAGGTGTTTTGGGTGGCATGCATGCTGAGATGCACATCCCCGTCAGTTAGTTTTGCCAGCACATCAAGGCCTGCCTGGAACTCTGCCTCGCGGCCGTTGACCACAAAATCCAAATCGGGAGACAGTGGTGCAGACTTAAAAGCCGAGATAAAAATGTCGCGCGGCTTTTCGGCGGGATTGGCAACAATGGCAAAGGGGCGCTTATGAATCGCTGGCCATAAACCGCTTTTGAGCAGCTTCTCCAGGATCTGCTCACGTGACATGGTGCTCAACGGCTCAGTGCCAAAATTAACGTACTCCTCTTTTCCATCAGCTTCAATGCGTACCTCCATGATGCGGCGCTTGGCTCCACGCACCAGCTGCGTGTAGGTGCCACTCACCGGAGATGTATATAGGACATCCTCGTTGTACTTATCAAAAAACAAGGGTGTACCAGCCTTTACGGGCGTACCCTCCTCAACCAGCATCTTGGGTACCAGGCCATGAAAAACCGGAGGCCTCAATGCATATTCTGACGACTTGAGCGGTGGTTGCAATATCCTTTCCGCCTCGCCAAGCATCGGAATGTCCAGTCCACGTTTGATCTTGATCACTTTCGACATGTTATCAAATATTTCTTAACACTTTTGAAACCACAAAAATATAGATATTTTTAAATACTTGAAATGCTTTTCTATGTTTTTCTTTTTAATTAGCTTTGCTGAAGGCTTTCTCTAATTCAAAACAAGCGAATCATGCATTACACTTTTTTTTCTTCAATAAAACCTCGCCAAAAATATAAGTCTCCACTTACATTCATGCTTTTGGTCATGTTCGTTGCCCTAACCTCACGCGGCAATAATACAGATTTTTTTCTTTATGGGGATTTTATCCATAAAAACAACATCCGGTCGGTTTTGTTTAATCAAAAAGATTTTGAATTATCTGACCCCATCATCCGCCTAAATTCCTCTGACAGGCTGATGCTCCGCTTCGATGACCTGGATGCGGGCTACAAAAGCTATTTTTATACAATCATACATTGTGATGCCCACTGGGAACCCTCTGAACTTAATAATTTTGAATATATTGATGGCTTTTATGAAGATGAGATCCGTGATTTCCGGCACTCCATCAATACCAGGGCATCTTTTACCCACTACTTCATGGAGTTCCCAGGTCATAACCTCCGGCCAAGCAAGTCGGGCAATTACATCCTTAAAGTTTACCTTAACGGCAACCCTGATGATGTGGTGTTTACGCGCCGCTTCATGGTGCTGGAAGAGCGCGTGTCGGTTGGCGGCCACGTGCAGCAGGCCAACCTGGTGCGCTACCGCGACAGCAATCAGCAGCTTACCTTTAGCATCAACCTCGGCAATTACCGCATATCAAACCCATACCGCGACATGCAGCTGGTGATCACGCAAAACGGCCGGTGGGACAATGCCATCACAGAACTGGAGCCCAAATCAATACAAGGAAACACACTGGTGTACGACTACGAAGATAAAACATTATTCGCTGGCGGCAATGAGTTCCGGCGCTTTGATATCCGGAGCCTGCGCTACCCCTCCGAAAGGGTGAACGACATCAACTCCTCACGCAGGCACTGGGATGTTTTCCTGAGAGCCGACCCGGTGCGTAGCTTCCATCGCTATGTGACCGACGACGACATCAACGGCCGCTTTATGGTTGAAACACACGACGCCCGCGACGACCAGCTCGAAAGCGACTACGCCTGGGTGCACTTTCACCTGCCCATGCGCGAACCCCTGGAAGACGGATTCGTGTACGTGATGGGGCAACTTACCGACTGGCACTTTACAGAAGAAAACAAGATGAACTACAACTACGGCGAGCGGGCTTACGAGATCAGCCTGCTGCTAAAACAGGGATACTATAATTATATGTATGCCATCCTTACCAATGAAAACGAAGTTGCCGACATTCAGATGACCGAAGGCAACCACTCATTGACTGAAAATGATTACAGCATCTTTGTGTATCACCGCGAACCCGGTGACCTCTACGACCGCCTCGTGGGCATCGGGCACCTGAACTCAGCCATAAACCGATGACCGAATGACAATTGATGGTTTCTAATTTCTAATTTCTAATTAATGATTGGCTTAACCACCGCTGATAAGGTGAATCACCTTCACGTTGTCTCCGCCACGCAGCATGGCATCATCATATTCGCCGGGTTTTATGGTTTTGTCGTTGATCCTGACAACCAGAAATTTGAATGTATAATTCTTGTGCTCAAGCAGTTCTGCCACTGTCAGGCTTTCCTTGCCGGCAATCTCTTC
>SKOK01000296.1 GCA_007120085.1 Bacteroidales bacterium
GGCAGCTCAATGGTCACGGTTTTGCTTTCGTTGCTTTTATTAAACAGCACAATGGCTTTGTTATCAAAATAAGAACGTGCATAGGCATAAAAATATTGGTCAACGCCGAGGGACTGGAAATCGCCGTAAATGAATGCCAGGTTTTCATTTCTCAGGTGTGCCAGTTGGGCAGCCCTGTCGCGCAGCCACAGCTGCTCAGGCTCAAGGTTGTCGAACTGCATCGGCCTGCGGCTGTCGGGGTCGCTCGCGCCCGGAATGCCGATCTCGTCACCATAATAAATCACCGGCACGCCGGGGATGGTCATGATGAAGGCAGTAAGCTGCGAAAGCTTGTTGTAACCCGCAGGGTCACCCACGCCGACTTCACGGTCCCAGCCGGCTTCCTTATCATCTTCGTCGAAGCGCAACGCACCGCCCGCCAGCGAGATGAAGCGCGGCAGGTCGTGGTTGCCGGTGATGTTACCCATCAGGCTGTTAAAGCCATAATGGCTGAAGCTCTGGTAAAGGCTGTAGTCGAGGTCCGCAAAGGAAGCATCATCACGGGCAAATATGGTGCGGGCATCGAAATAAAGGTTGAAGTCGAACTGCCCGTCAAGCAGTCCGCTGCCCACGTAACTACCGATTAGCTCACGGCTGCCAAAGGTCTCGCCGATCTGGAAGAGGCGCTTGTTATTGGGGATCATGTAATCCTCCTTGAGTTTGCGTGTCAGTTCGCGCCAGAACTCCAGGTTGACGTGCTTTGTGGCATCGTGGCGGAAACCGTCCATGCCAAAATTGTCGATCCAGAAAAAAGCGCTGTCGGTCATCAGCTCTATCACTTCGGGGCTGGTGAAGTCGAGGCTCGGTAAGAAGGTATCAAACCAGGTGGTAAGACGATGCTCATCCCAGAGCCTGATGTTTTTGCGACCACCCGGCAGGTTCAGCGTCGTAGCCCAATGCGGATTGTCTTGAATGATGGGATTGTCTTCGTGCACGTGGTTGGAAACAAAGTCGAGCATCACGCTGATGTTTTTGTCATGGGCACTGCTTACCAGCTCGTGCATGTCGTTGGTGGTGCCGAAACGGTGATCAACGGTGGTGAGGGTGATTGGCCAGTAGCCATGGTAACCGGTGTAGTACCTGCGTGGCTCAGGAAACTCCTGGTAGGCCTGCAGCGGATTTTGGGTGATGGGCGACATCCATACGGTGTTTACGCCCAGCATCTCAAAATAGCCGTCATTGATCTTTTCAGTGATGCCAGCAATGTCGCCACCCCAGAAATTGGCCCTATCCGCCACCCGGGGATCATCAACCGGGTCGTCGTTGCCGGGATTTCCGTTGTTGAAACGGTCAACCATCATGAAATACAAAATGGTGGCCTCCTTATCTTCGCGGGTAAGCAGAGACGGGCTGTTTACAGGCCGGCCACGCTCAAGCGGGATGAGCAGGTCGTTGGATGGGCCGTGGTCGTTGTAAGCCCACACACGGATGAAACTCCTTTGCTTGCGAAATGCATCGCCAGGCAATGAAATGGTAAACTGCCCTTCATCGGTAATGACATGAGCGTCAGGAATGCGAAAATTATTCCAAAACACGTAAACTTTTTCAACCCCATTTTCAAAACCAATTGTCAGTTGATGTGAATTATGATTAAGCGGGAATATTTGTGGTGACACGGACGGGTCTATCTGTCCCACTTCGAGCAGCGAATTGAACCCGCCGACATTGTTATCCACCACATTGGGATTGTTGGGATCGAGCATGTCGCGTCCGTTTGCTACGATCAGATATTGGTAGCGGCCCGGATTGAGTACCAGCTCGGTTTGCCATAAGCCATCAATCAGGTGCATGGGGTTGGCGCGGGCGTTCCAGTCGTTCATCTCGCCACGGAGTGCCACGCTACGGTAACGTTCACCCTGAGGATCGAAAGCAAAGGTGAACCGCTGCTGCTTGCTGCGCTTTACCAGCAGGCTGTAGTGCGTGTCACCCAGCCATATCTTCATCTCCGAAAGGTGCGGGACGAAGTTCGAGCGAGAGATGATCAGCAATGTCTCATTATCATCTGACAAAAGGTACTCCAGCCGGTGTGTGCCGGTAATGGAGTCAATTTCTTGCGCAGCACGATAGACAAAATAGTCAGTAAGATAGACTTTTGTCGTATCTCCCTTGAGCTGAATGGGAGTTGCCAGACCATAAATATCTGACCTATCAGCGAAAACAGCTTCTGGCAGGGATTTGCACGACCACATTAGGGGAATGGCCAACAGCAATACGGCATATAATGATATTCTATTCATTTGCAAATGCATGGTTTTTATGTTTTTATGATGTTTTAACCAGGTAATAGTTCTTCTTGCCACGTTGCACCAATATATATATGTTGTTAATCAAATGACTGTCATTGACCACATCATTTTCGGTCACACGTTGCTTGTTGATGCTAATGCTGCCTTCTTTCAGCATTCGACGCGCTTCTCCTTTTGACTTTAAGATGCTTGTTTTTGTTGCCAGAAATTCGATGATCTCAACACCGCCTGCAATGTCATCGCCGGACACATCGAACATGGGTACGCCGTCAAATACGGCCAGGAACACATCTTCTGGTAATTTATGGAGGGCCTCAGTGGTGCCTTTGCCAAACAAAATGCCGGATGCTTCCACAGCAGTTTCATAGGCTTCCTTGCCGTGCACCCTTACGGTAACATCTTCTGCCAGGGCCTTTTGCAGAAGGCGCTGATGCGGCGCTTTTTGATGCTCCACGATGAGGTTTTCGATCTCCTGCCTGCTCAGCAAAGTAAATATCTTGATGTATCGCTCGCTGTCCACATCGGAGCAGTTGAGCCAGAACTGGTAAAAATGATAAGGAGAAGTATAACGCGGGTCGAGCCACACATTGCCCTGTTCGGTTTTGCCGAACTTGGTGCCATCTGCTTTTGTGATAAGCGGGCAGGTTAATGCATAGGCTTCACCGCCGGTTTTACGGCGTATAAGCTCGGTGCCCGTGGTGATGTTGCCCCACTGGTCGCTGCCGCCCATCTGCAGCCGGCAGCCCTTTTCATTAAAAAGATGAAGAAAATCATACGCCTGCACAAGCTGGTAGGTGAACTCCGTAAATGAGATGCCTGTTTCGAGGCGATTCTTCACTGAGTCCTTGGCCATCATGTAGTTGACGCTCAAATGTTTTCCCACTTCACGCAAAAAACCCAGGAAGGAAAACGCCTTCATCCAGTCATAATTATTCACGATCTCAGCCTTGTTCTGTCCGCTGTCGAAATCAAGGAACCTGAGCAGCTGATTTTTAATGGCTTCCTCATTATGACGCAACGCGTCTTCGGAGAGCAGGTTGCGTTCTTCGTTTTTACCGCTGGGGTCGCCGATCATGCCGGTGGCACCACCGACAAGCGCTATGGGCTTGTGCCCTGCGAGCTGCAGGTGCTTCAGCAGCATGACCGACACAAGGTGGCCTATATGAAGTGAATCAGCCGTAGGATCAATCCCAACATAGGCTGTCGTCATTTCCTTTTTCAATTGCTCTTCTGTTCCCGGCATGATGTCGTGCACCATGCCTCTCCATTTCAGTTCTTCTACAAAGGTCATTATTTGGTTATGTTTGTTTGTTGAATCGTTGAATCGTTGAATCGTTTAAATGTTGAAGCGTTGAATTGTTGGTTAGGGCCAGGGGATTATCAACGGGCATCTGGAATCAACGACCATGGTGTATCTAACATCCAACATCTAACATCCAACCTCAATTCTCCTGCAAAGATACGCACTTTCCATAAAATGTGATTAAACAAAGCTGCGACCGTTTTGTTATAGAAGTACGAACAAAACATTAAACAAAAATATATCATGGAAAAACCTGCAATCACCACCCTGAACATTCACCCGGTCATTAAAAACCGCTGGAGCCCTCGCTCCTTTTCTGACAAATCTGTATCAACAGAACAGCTGCAACGCATATTGGAGGCTGCCCGCTGGGCGCCTTCCAGTTTTAACGAACAGCCCTGGCGTTTCATCGTAGGCATCAAGGGCGATGAAACCTGGGGTAAGCTCCACGAGTGTCTTGTTGAATTCAACCAGATATGGGCAGGAAACGCACCAGTACTTGCGCTTGCCATTGGCAAAAAGACCTCGGCTAAAGGTGGCGAGAATAGTGTTTACCAGTATGATGTTGGGCAGAGCATGGCCTACATCACGCTCCAGGCAGAGGCTGAAGGGCTCAGGTCGCACCAGATGGGAGGATTTGGCAAGAGCAAAGCACGGGAGCTGTTCGACATTCCGGAAGACTTTGACCCGATGGTGATGTCGGCCATTGGCTACCAGGATGAGCCTGAAGAACTCAGGCCGAACTTTGCCGACATGGAAAAGCAACCGCGTGAACGCAAGCATTTGAGCGAGTTGGTATTTACCGAAAGTTTCGGCAACAGCCATCCAATGACTACAAATGATTGATTAGGACTTGGATAACTAAATGATTTCATACAGGGATGTTCCTGGTCAGACAATGCTTTTCAGCACGGCGCGCACCACATTCTCCGCACCATCGGCGATCTGCACAATGTTGGCATCCAGCATGTAACAAGGGGTGGTAAAGAGCTTGTTTTCAGAATCAATCAACACTTCACCGTGATCGGTATCGCCGTGGTTAGCGCCCATGGCCTGCACAGCCTCAGCCGTACCTTTGTCCTGCCCGATGGTGACTTTGACATCACCCAGCACTTTTGCCAGCAGCACGGGCGCAATGCACAATGCGGCAATGGGTTTGCCGGCGGCGTGCATCCCTTTGACGGCATTTTCCACGTCAACCTGCACCTTGCAATCCGGTCCGTCAAAGGCAAAGCTTGAAAGGTTCTTGGCCGCACCAAATCCGCCGGGCAACAGCAAGGCATCGTAATCAGCCGGGTCAAATTTGTCCAGCGATTTGATGTTCCCGCGGGCTATGCGCGCGGCTTCCACCAGGACGTTGCGCTTCTCACTCATCTCCTCACCATTCAGGTGATTAATCACGTGGTGTTGTTCAACATCGGGTGCAAATATGTCGTAAGAAGCACCCTGTTTTGCAATGGCATACAATGAAAGCGTGGCCTCGTGGATCTCTGCGCCATCATAAACGCCACTCCCTGATAATACTACTGCAAATTTTTTCATGGATCTTGTTTTTCGATTCAACAATGATTAAAACCTTACAATTTTCAAATATAACAATCTTGCGCAAAATTTACAAATTTGCACATTTGCAAATCTACTCATAACGCAGCGAGCTCACCGGGTCTTTGGCGGCAGCCTTTTGGGCGGGCATATACCCGAAAACAATGCCAACGGTAGCAGCCACACCAAAGGAGATAATCACCGAACCCAGCGACACGATAGTGAGGATCTCAGTAAAATGCATGATGCTACGCGAGAGGGCAATACCGAGGAAAATGCCCACGATGCCGCCAACCACGCTGATGATCGTTGATTCCGACAAAAACTGGAACACCACATCGGTTTTCTTGGCACCAACTGCCAGGCGAATGCCGATCTCCTTGGTGCGTTCCATCACCGAGGCAAGCATGATGTTCATGATGCCGATGCCACCTACAATGAGAGAAATTCCGGCAATGGCGCCCAGCACGATATTAAAAATATCCTTGGTACGCTGTTCCTGCTGCAGGAGCAGTTCAGGGATGATCACTTCGAAGTCCTCTACGTTGTTATGCCTTCTGATCAGCATTCGGCGCACCACGTCGGCAGTGGGTGTGAGCTGTTCGGAGCTTTCGACCTGTATCACCACCCTGTCGAGCTGATGGTAGTTCTCGTATTTCACCTCCTCCTGGTTGATGGTGCCGGGGTTGAAGAGTACCACGCCCCTGCCCCTGCCTCTGACCCGCATGCTTTGTATCTGGTCGATCTTCACCGCCGACCTGTCCTGGAACCTCAGCAGCATCGTTTGCACCGGTGTGTAGATCACATTGTTGAACTCGCTCACGCCAAGGCTCTTCACGGCGTCCTCGGTCACCATGCGGTCTTCCACCACGCCGATCACGGTAAGCCAGTTGGTGCCGGCCTTGATCTGTTTGCCGATGGGGTCGGTATTTCCGAAAAAGATGGCCCTGATGTTGTTTCCGATGATGGCCACGGGCGCGCCATCCTGAAGCTGTTGTTGCGTAAACATATTACCCCTGGCGAGTCCCAGTGAGAACACCTCGAAGTAATCGGGCGTCACACCGGCCACCCTTACCGGTCGCCGGATGCCGCTTTTCATTGCAAAGGCAGAAATTTCGACCTCAGGGCTCACGCGCTGCACTGTGGGCACGATGCGCGATATGGCCTCCACATCCTGGAGTGTGAGACCCGGCGAGAAGCGTCCTTCCATCGATTCATCCCGGCTGTCGTCTTCAGCCCAGATCGGACGGATAATGACATTGTTCACCCCCACCATCTTCATCTGCTCCAGGATCTCCTGCCGGGCACCGGTGCCGATGGCCAGCATCGCTATCACCGCTGCCACGCCAAAGATAATGCCCAGGGCTGTGAGCACCGACCTGAACCTGTTAGCGATCACTGCTTCCAGGGCGATGTTAAGGTTATAGAAATACTTTTCAAAATAATTCATCCCTGTTGGCTTTTACAAAGTGTGGAGCGGTAGCTCGCTCGCATTTTCGGGTATCGTAAGATACACGAGATCACCCTCTTCAACACCCTGGCGGATCACAATCTCGTTTTCGTTGCGCATCCCCGTGATCACCTGCTGGCGAACCGGCCTGTTGTTTTGGCAACGATACACAAAGGTCAACGTATCACTGGCGTGAATGCCTTCGATCGGAATGAACA
>SKOK01000059.1 GCA_007120085.1 Bacteroidales bacterium
CTGTAACGATCAGAAAAGTGTTCCTGCCACGCAATTCCAGCTGCTGCAGGTTTGGCAAATGGTCTTTTTCTACTTCAATAAGCAGCGTATCGCCTGCCCGGAGCACGGTGTTCGCAACCTTATCGCGCATCAACTCACCGCGATGCCTGATAGCCAAAACCGTAGCGCCATACTTCTGGCGAAAATTTAATTCTTTAACGGTTTTACCCTCAAAAGGACTGTTGGGTGCAATAACCGCTTCCACAAAAACAATGCGCTCATTCGCTTTTTTACTATCGGCTATGTCATCAAGGCTTTTGAATTTTGCATCACTTTTTAACGCAATGCCTTCACGGTCTTTAAGGGTCTTGATCTTTTCAACATTGCACCTGACCTTTAAAATGTCGCCCTGTTCAAGCAGGAGGTCACCGGACGGCATGATGTAGGTCTGGCCTTGCTTTTTGACTTCAAGAATATCAATATCCAGCTTTTTTACCAGTGGCGACTCCCTGATGATCTTACCGGCTGACGGGGCGTTCGCCAGCAAGACGATTTCGGTGAGATAATCACCCATGCCGAACTTTTTCATTAAACCGTCATCTTCTCCCCTGTCGGGGATCAGGCGAATGCCAATAAGCATCATGTAAAGCAGGCCAACACCAAAAAATACCAGACCCATCTTTGTCATCTCAAACATCGAAAAAGGCTCCAGGTTGTTTTCGGCAGCCACCCCACTTACCAGGATATTGGTTGACGTACCTATCAGGGTGCACACGCCGCCGAACATGGAAGCAAAGGATAAGGGCATCAGCATCTTTGCGAGGCTAAGCTTCGACTGGGCTGCAGCGCCCACCAGTATCGGAATAAAAATGGCCACTACCGGTGTATTGTTAATGAAAGCCGAAATAACTCCCACGGAGATCATTGTTGCCAGGATGCCAACCCAAAAGTTATATTTAAAGAGTTGCGCAATGCGGTTGCCAATACTGACCACAGCCCCGGATTTAAACAAAGCTGTACTCAGAATAAACATAAATGCAACGGTAATTGTGGCCGAATTGCTAAAGCCGGATACGCCCTGCTGGGGGGAAATCACTCCACTGACCACGAGCACCGACATCGCAATGATGGCCACCACGTCAACAGGAAACCGCTCAGTGGCAAACATGATCACGGCACCAAGCAAAACAATCAATACAATGACAATCTCAAAGGTCATTCGCTATGACTTTTAACTGAAAAGAAAATTAAAAGTACAAACTTCTGAATAAAAAAGCACAATAATCAGAAAAAAATCATTTCCTGACCAGAACCATCCGGAGAAGATTATTGAAGGTCAAACTGTATGTGGTGCAGATAGTAGGATTGTGAAACGCTTTTGATAAGAAAGTAGCTTCGATATCTTTGCCCGTCTCTGGTAACATAACGACCAATCACATATACGGATCCGTCGCCGGAGGTACCTTTCGTGATCAGGGAATATGACCTTGGGGCATTCCTGCTGAAGAAATCACGCATGATCACTTCCGAGTGAGATTTGCTGAAAGTCCCCTCTGCCCGGGGTAGGTATAAATCAACATTCTGACCGAAGAACCTCGCCAGGTCACGTGCACTGCCTTTGCTGATGGCATCGCCAATATCTTTGACCATTTGATCAGGGTGCCTGTCGTCAGCCTGCAAAAGTACCGGAATACTAGACATTAAAACAAAAAGCAGAAAGTATTTTGCTTTCATGAGCAGGGGGCTGTTAATAATCCACTTATGAATTTAGTAATCTAAATACACATCAAAAATCAGTCCAAAAATATAAATTCCATGGCACAAACCCGAAATGTGCAGCAAATATAATAAAACGCTTATTTTTGTAAAAAGAGAACCGGTTGGGAATGTGGTTTGGTTGCTGAGGGGTTTAATCGTTGAATAGTTGAATGTTCCAACGAGGAGGATGGAATCTCCTATAACCGAACTCCAAACCAGAAACCAGAAACCCTTGTTATGAAAATCAAACTCCTGCTTATCGGAAAAACCGACCAAAGCTACCTGGAAGAGGGAATAAATATTTATTCGAAAAGGATAAAGATGTATGTTTCCTTTGAAATCATCACAGCAAATGTTTCAAAAAAATGGAACACGTTGCCACCACAACAACGCAAAGAAAAAGAGGCGCAAATGATACTGGAACACATTGCCACCAGCGACTTTTCCGTATTGCTTGACGAGCGGGGAAAAAAGCACACCTCAGTCTCTTTTGCAAATTTTCTGCAGGAAAGAATGAACCGATCCACAAAAAACTTGTTATTTATAATTGGCGGTGCGTGGGGGTTCAGCGATTCTGTATATGAAGCAGCCCAAATGAAGTTATCGCTGTCGCCAATGACGTTTTCGCATCAGATGGTACGGCTTTTTTTTGTTGAACAGCTCTACCGCGCCCTCACAATCATAAGAAATGAAGCATACCATAATGAATGACCCAATGACCAATGACCAATGACAGGGCGAAGCCCGAAATGACCAAAAAAAACCCAACTTAACCCCTACATTGCATATTTTTAGAAAAAAGTTTATTACATTTGGTTCTTTTTTAAACAAAAGTTTTAAGTATGATAAAAAAGGTACTGGTTGCCAACCGCGGTGAAATTGCTGTCAGAATCATCCGTTCGTGCCGGGAAATGGGCATTACAACTGTTGCGGTATATTCTGATGCTGACCGCAAATCGATGCACGTTTTATATGCTGATGAGGCATACCACATTGGTCCCTCGCCATCCATCGATTCTTACCTCAACATTGACAATATCATCAGGGCTGCCATTATGAGCGGAGCGGATGCCATCCATCCGGGATATGGTTTTCTGTCTGAGAATCCTGCTTTTTCAGAACGCTGCAAAAAGGACGGCATCATCTTCATCGGCCCATCTGCTGATGCAATTGCCACCATGGGTGACAAGATCACGGCACGCAAAACGATGATGGCTGCCGGCGTACCTGTTGTTCCCGGTACAGAAGGCAAGATAGACACAGAGGCAGAAGCTTTGCGCACTATCGAAACCATCGGACTGCCTGTGATGATCAAGGCCTCGGCTGGTGGTGGCGGCAAAGGGATGCGTCTGGTGCACAACCCAAAGGAGGTAAAGAGTGCATTGCGTGCAGCACGTTCGGAAGCAAAGACCGCTTTTGGGGATGATTCCGTTTTTATAGAGAAATATATCGAATCGCCTCATCATATTGAATACCAGATACTGGCCGATAGCTTTGGAAACGTGATCCATCTCTTTGAGCGCGAATGTTCCGTTCAACGACGTCATCAGAAGATCATTGAAGAAACGCCCTCCCCCATCATGACACCCGAAAAACGGCAAAAGATGGGTGAAGATGCCATTGCTGCCGCCAAAGCAGTTAACTACCAAGGGGCAGGCACCATAGAGTTTATTGTTGACAAAGACCTTAACTACTATTTCCTGGAAATGAATACCCGCCTCCAGGTCGAGCACCCCATCACAGAAAGAGTCGTTGGCGTTGACCTGGTGAAAGAACAGATCCATATCGCAAACGGATTGCCGCTCAAACTGCAACAGGAAAAACTCAAACAGAACGGGCACGCCATCGAGTGCAGGGTGTATGCCGAAGACCCTGAAAATAACTTCATGCCTGCACCGGGCAAAGTAACACACATTGATATTCCATACGGGGTCGGTGTAAGGGTTGACGGCTCCATTTATGAAGGCCGTGAGGTACCCATCTACTATGACCCGCTGATCGCAAAACTCATTGTCTGGGGCAAGGACAGACACGAAGCGCTGGAACGCACCACAAGAGCACTCAAAGAGTTCAAGATCACCGGTGTTAAAAACAACCTGAAATTCCTTGAAAGGATCATCATCTCAAAGGATTTTGTGGATGGAAATTATACAACTCACTTTGTTGATGAAAACAAGGATTTCCTGATGAAAGAAGAACCTTGTGATCAAAACTGCGAAGACATTGTAATCATTACTGCGTTCATGGAATACCTTCAAAAAATTGAAAAAGCCAGCCCAAAGGAGATGACAGCACTGAAAAACAACTGGAAAGACTACAGCCGCGTGCGTAGCGTGTTAAAACTTTAAACAAAACAACTATGTCGTACGAAGTAAAGCTTAAAGACCGTATTGCACGCGTTGAGCTGCTTAGCAGACAAGGCGATCAACTGCTTGTAGCCGTTGACGGTAAGGAATATGCCCTTGATTTTGCGCCACTGAACAAAGGCAGTTACTCCATCATCCATAATAACAAGAGTTACAATGTTGAGCTGATCCCGGTCAACGGTGTCAAGAAATACAATGTGAACACCTTTAAGAACACCTATGAGGTTGAAATCATAGACGCTGAGGCCAAGTATCTTGCCAACAGGCTTAAAGGACAGGAAGATGAGGGTGAAAGCATCATTACTGCCCCCATACCGGGCAAGGTAGTCAAGGTGCTTGTTGAACAAGGCGAAGAGGTGGAAGCTGGTCAAACCGTTGTGATCATTGCCGCCATGAAGATGGAAAGCGAGTTTAAAGCGGCCAGATCAGGCGTTGTGAGCGAAATCAAAGTAAAGGAAGGACAAAGCGTGGAAGCACGCCAGGAGATGGTTGTGATCGAGTACTCAACCGATTAAAGATCGTAGATTTTCGGTTTTCGATTGGCATACACATATAATGGTAGGTTTACAGTATAATTAATAAACAGAATAAAGGAAAAAGATGGCATCAAAAGAGAAGTACCAGGAACTGGATAAACGGCACAGGGAAGCGGAAATGGGCGGTGGCGCTGAACGTATTGCGAAGATTCATGCTTCAGGCAGAAAAACTGCCAGGGAACGCATCAGCGATCTGCTGGACCCTGAAACCTTTGTTGAAATTGACAAGCTCGTGGTGCACCGCAACACGGAGTTTGGAATGGACAAGCAAAAGATCCCCGGGGATGGTATTGTGACCGGCTACGGTAAGATTGACGGTCGCCTGATGTATGTTTTTGCACAGGATTTCAGCGTATTTGGTGGCACCCTAAGTCGTGCCAATGCCGATAAGATCATCAAGGTGCAGGAGCTTTCCATGAAGATGGGGGCACCGCTGATTGGTTTGAACGACAGCGGAGGCGCCCGCATCCAGGAGGGCGTTGAAAGTCTGGCCGGTTACGCCGACATCTTCTTCCGCAATGTGCAGGCCAGCGGCGTGGTGCCACAGATATCTGCCATCCTCGGCCCGTGTGCCGGCGGTGCCGTGTACTCACCGGCACTCACCGATTTCATTTTTATGACCAAGGAAACCAGCTATATGTTTGTTACCGGGCCGGATGTGATCAAAGCGGTTACGCACGAGGAAGTGACAAAGAGTGAGCTCGGAGGCGCCATGACGCATAACAGCAAAAGTGGTGTGGCTCACTTCCGCGCCGAAGATGACGAGCAGGCCATGATGATGATCAGGGAGCTGATTGGCTTTTTGCCATCCAACAACATGGAAGACCCGCCCGTTAAACCCTGCACCGATTCGGCACACCGCGCCGACGAAAAGCTGCAACAGATCGTACCCGACGATCCCAACAAGGCCTATGACATCAAAGACATTATCCACAGCGTGGTTGATGACCACAACTTCTTTGAAGTACAGCCGCATTATGCACCAAACATCGCCATAGGTTTCGGTCGCCTAAACGGCAAGCCCGTGGGCTTTGTGGCCAATCAGCCGGCAGCACTGGCCGGTGTGCTCGACATTGACGGTTCCGTGAAAGCTGCCCGCTTTGTGCGCTTCTGCGATGCTTTCAACATTCCCATCGTTACCTTTACTGATGTGCCGGGATTCCTCCCAGGGACAGCCCAGGAGTTCGGCGGCATCATTAAACACGGCGCCAAGCTCATCTATGCCTATGCCGAGGCTACCGTGCCAAAAATTAATGTGATCACCCGCAAAGCTTATGGCGGCGCATACTGTGTGATGTCAAGCAAACATCTTGGCGGCGACGTCAACTATGCCTACGCCGGTGCCGAAATTGCCGTGATGGGTCCGGAAGGTGCTGTCAATATTTTATACAGGAACAAGAGTGATGAAGAAAAGGCACAGGCCATCACTGAATACAGGGACAGGTTATGCACACCTTACAAAGCAGCCGGACTTGGTTACATTGATGAGGTGATCCATCCGCGCAATACCCGTTTAAAATTAATACAGGCACTTGAGATGACGGAGAACAAACGGGAGAACAGACCGCCGAAAAAGCATGGAAATTTGCCGTTGTAAAAGGTGGTGAAACGCCCATTGATATTTGCCTCAGGTCCAATAATGTAATCCTCTGCAATTAAACCATTTAGCAGGGCAAAGTTACCTCCAGGCAAAAGTACGGGTAATATGAAAGCCGAAATAAATGTCGCCATCAAGCCAGTTTCCGCGCGTATCCGTGAGAAAGCCTGGCTCGAACATTGGTTGTGAGTTTGTGAAATGCAGTTGAAAAACGTGACCGCCCGTATCCAGATCAATCCCTATGGAAAATGAATCATAAGTTGTGTATGACACTGGTTTGTTAATGCAGTGATTGTACTCCAGACTTACAGCCATCCAGTCGGTTACGCGATACCTGCTTCCTAATCCCAGAACAAACATATCATTAGGATCATCTACTGTTGTTACCAGGTTCTTGTGCACCCAGGAGGGAGTAAACTGCAGACTGAATTGCCTTGAAAACTGCCGTGCCAGCAATAGCTGATGTGTATAACTTATGCGATGCTTGAATTCAAAATCACCA
>SKOK01000010.1 GCA_007120085.1 Bacteroidales bacterium
ACAAAACGGGCACGCTGACCCGCAACGAGATGACCGCCAAAACCATCATCACAGCAGAAAAAAAATACACGGTAGAGGGAACAGGCTATAACCCCGAAGGGAACATTTTATTGGATGATGAAAAGGCAGACCCTGAAGAGGACAAGGTGCTGCGGCAGCTGCTGCAAGCCATCCGCACCAGCAACAACTCAGAGATTGGGCAGGATGATGAGGGCAACTGGAAGCTCACCGGCACGCCCACAGAAGGCGCCCTCCTCACCTTAAGCTATAAGGGTGGCTTTAAAGATTTTAAACCGAAGCGCATCGACCATATCCCGTTCGAATCTGACCATAAATACATGGCAACGCTCAATGATGTTGACGGAGAGCATGTGGTATTTATAACGGGCGCACCGGAGCGCGTGCTGGAGATATGCAACAAGCAATACACTGCCGACGGCGAGCAGGATGTTGACCACGACTACTGGGAAGAGATGATGGAAGAGGTGGCGGCCAAGGGGCAGCGTTTGCTGGCAGCAGCCTTCAACAAAACAGAAAAAAGCCGCACGGAGATCGACAAGGACGACCTTGAGAAGCAGAAGGTCTTTCTCGGCATCATCGGCATCATTGACCCGCCGCGCGACGAGGTGATCGAGGCCATCCGCGAGTGCAAGGAGGCCGGGGTGCAGGTGAAGATGATCACCGGCGACCACGCCATCACCGCGAAAGCGATTGGCAAGGAGATCGGCATCGGTGATGGTGAAAAGGTGATGACAGGTCGCGAGATGGAAGAGATGGACGACGCGAAGCTCAGGGAGATCGCCGACGAGTATGACGTGTATGCACGCACCAGCCCTGAGCATAAGCTGCGGCTGGTGCAGGCCCTGCAGGAAAATGGCAGGCTGTGCGCCATGACAGGCGACGGCGTGAACGACGCGCCGGCGCTCAAGAAGGCCAACATCGGAATCGCTATGGGCATTAAGGGAACCGAGGTGTCGAAAGATGCTGCCGAGATGGTGCTGGCCGACGACAACTTCGCTTCCATCGTGAATGCCATCGAAGAAGGGCGCACTGTGTACGACAACCTGCGCAAGACACTGCTGTTCCTGCTGCCCACCAACGGCGCCGAAGCCCTTGTGCTGATGGCCGCCATCCTGCTGGGCGTCGTGATGCCCATCACACCCGTGCAGGTGCTGTGGGTGAACATGGTGACCGCCGTTACGCTGGCACTGGCCATCACCTTTGAACCCATGGAAGAAAAGGTGATGCAACGTCCACCGCGAAAGCCTGACGAACCCATCCTGGGCAAGCTGTTTGTGTGGCGCATCGTGTTTGTATCGTTTCTTATCGGCGCCCTCACCTTCTGGGTTTTCAACCACATGCACAGCCTGGGCGTCGAAGAGGAGGTGAAGCGCACCGTGGCCGTGAACACCCTCGTGGCCGGACAGCTGTTCTACCTGTTCAACTGCCGCAAGATCAAACTGCCCAGCCTCGGGAAAGGCTTCTTCAACAACAAATACGCCTTCATCGCCGCCGGCGCACTCATCGTGCTGCAAGTGTTCTTCGCCTATACACCTTTCATGAACACCTTTTTTGGTACGGCACCTATCGAAGCCTCTCTGTGGTTGTACCCGCTGATCGCCGGCATAGCCGTGTTCTTCATTGTGGAGCTGGAGAAGTATGTGGTAGGGCGATTGAGAAAGGAGTAATCGTTTATTCAAAAGGCGGTTACCAACCTGCCGTCAAACAAAACAGAAGAAAACAACCGAAGCAAATCACATGCACAGATGCCTGCGTGAAATTTCTAACACATTAAAAACAGAGCCACAAACCTTCATCATGCTGGCTGTGGCTTTCCTGTTGCCTTTCTCGTTTGAGGTGCCTTTGGCATTTGGCGCCATGCTGCGAGTACCCACCGAACCGTTGATCGCCTTGGCAGCTCTGCTCTTGCTGGCTGACGCTGTCAGAAGCCGTGCAAAGCTCCGTGACATCTTCTTCAAAAAGGAAATCTCATGGCTGGCACCGCTGTTGCTGGCCTTCCTGGTTAGCACTCCCTTTTCGGAGATGCTGGTGGTTTCGTTCAAGTATACTGCGGTCAATGTGTTGTACATCCTAGTGTTTTTTGTTTTGATGATGCGTTTGTCAGAGCGGCAACCAGGGCTTTTTCCGCGCATGTTGCTGCTCTACGGGATGGGCATGCTGGTGGTATGGCAGTGGAGTGTTTATCAATACTGGCAGTATGGCTGGAACCCTGTCGTGATGCGGGGCATTTTCAAGCCATTTTACAACGACCACACCATCTTTGGTGCCTCAACAGCCCTGCTGGCCGCATTTTGGCTGGGGATGGCCCGAGTAAAGCATCCCAAAAGGATAAAAATCATCTGTCTTTTGATGGGATTGGCTTTCGTGGGACTGGTCGTGTTCAGTACCAGCAGGGCAGCCTTTTTGAGCCTGTTCTTTTGCCTCTTTGTGATGTTGCTGTTGAAGCTGCAGCTGAAGCCCCTGCACATCACCGCCCTCCTCGTGCTTGCAGTCGCAGCGGCACTCATCTTTCAACAACCACTGATCAATCGTCTGCAGCGATTGGATGCAAACTCTTCCAACTACGATGTTAGCCTGCCGGAGCGTACACTGTCCGCAGCCAACATAAGCACCGACGTGTCAAACCTGGAGCGCATGAACCGGTGGATGTCGGCCTGGCGGATGTTCAGGGAACGACCGCTGACAGGCTTTGGTCCGGGCACGTACCAGCTTACATACATCCCCTACCAGGACCCCGCACTGATGAACCGCCTCACGGTGACCGATCCTGATAATGTACCGGAAGGCTCTGGCGGCACCGCACACAACGAGTACCTGCTCGCAATGAGTGAGATGGGCATCATGGGCTTGCTGGGATGGCTTGTCCTTATCGGAAGATGGGTTTTCGTTGCCTTCAGCACCCGCAAAACACATCCGCACAGAATGGAGATCGTGGTTGCCTTCGCTGCACTGGCAACATACCTGTTTCACGCAATGTTTAACAACTTCCTGACCACTGATAAATTTGCCTTCCTCTTCTGGGGAAGCGCTGCGTGGATGCTGGCAAAGCATAACAGAGGTTAGAGGTTGGAAGTTGGAGGTTGGAAAAAAACTTAGGAGTATTACATAGCACAGTAATTCATACATGCGGAAATAAAAACAGATGAACCGAGCACTTGTAAGCTCGGCGAAGCCAAACGTCCATGTTGAAAATCCCGACCATTCAGGAACATGATTTTTGACACACAGGGGAGTGATTATTGATCGCTGGGCAGCGGATCGCCCTGAAGGGCAGCTTAAAATCAACCACAAAGACCTAAATACCATATAGTTACCAAATTATAAACAGGTGAAAGATTACTACGATCAGGTTGAAACCTATTACGATGGCGACGCGACTGATTTTGACGTTCGCTATCGGAAAAATCAGGTTTTGCAACGCATACGGCAGGATTTCCGGGAGGAAGTAAAGCGCCACCACTTCAGCAGGATGCTGGAGATTGGCTATGGCACCGGGCTCGACATGGTGCATTTTGGCAAGACCCATCCGGAGGTACAGGTTACAGGGATTGACATTTCAGGTGGGATGCAAGCTGAGGCCAGTAAGAAGATCGAGAAAGAAGGCCTCAGGAATGTCAGCGCAGAAAAAGGGAGTGTTGAGGATATCAGGGACCTGTTTCCAGGGGAGCAGTTCGATATGGTATATGTATTCTTTGGTGCACTGAATACGGTGGATGACCTTCAGAAAGCGGCCGGACTGATATGGGATGCCACTGTGCCCGGCGGCACACTGGTGCTTTCCTTTGTAAACAAACATTATGTTGCCGGGATGTTGCTGGAAATGATCAAATTCAGGTTTCGTGCGGCCTTTTCGCGGCTGCGGCCGGTTTGGGGTGGCTACTCCCCATCCCAGTTCCTGCCAAGCCGATGCTATAGTCCCAAAGAAGTGGTGCAGGCTTTCGACGATTTCAGGCTGCTTAGGAAAAAAGGATACAGCATCACCCACCCTGCCTGGTACTACCACGGGCTGAACCGCCTGTTACACAGGGCAAGCCCGTTAATGTGGAAAACCGACAAGCTCATCAACAAAACAGCATTATGGCGTTTTGGCGAGTACACCCTGTTCATTTTTCAAAAGCCTGACAATATCCGATAGGATGGTCTGTGGGTTGCGGTATTGCGGTGTATTGTTTTCATATAACTGCCGATGAAGGGTCGTCATGGGTATTGACGACAACAGCGCCTCTGCGGTGGTATGGCCAAATTTGCGGCGTACGGCAGATGCAGGGAGCACCTCAACTTCAGCACCCAGCAAACCGGCCAGTATTTCAACAAAGGTATGATGCGTTATGGGTTGTCCGGAGAAAATGTTCAGGTCCTGGCCGGGTTTGCCTTGCCGGCTGAGCGCATCCATAAGGGCAACGCCATCATCCACGTGTATGAGCGACATCAGCTGTTTGCCGTCACCATAGCAGGGCACTTTTCCTGTTTCCAGGTAATGCATCCAGAAGAAAGCCCTGAACCAGGAGGCAGGACCGATGATCCAGCCCGGGCGGGCAAAGCGCACATCGAGGAGACCTTTGCGGCGGGCCTCAAGCCAGGGTATCTCATTTCGATAATACCAGCGCGCATAGGCAGTGGGCGCCGGATCGCTGTCTTCGGCTGCCGGCGATGATGAAAAACGATTGCCATACACCAGTGAACCAGAAACATATACAACAACAGGCGGATTTGCAAGCCGGGAAAGAATATTTGCCAATCGCCTGTTAACACGTTCTCCCTTGTAAGCAGCAATCTGACGCGTAAGCTTGTTGCCACCGGCAGGCCGTGCAAGGTGAAAAATCACATCCGGGGGATAACGCTCCATCCACAATGGATCAAACCCAGACAAGCTACCGGAAAAGGCACTGTAAGACTCCATCATGTGAAGCGGCATCCGCTTATGCAACAACAAATGCAAGCGATTGCCGGCATCTTTCGAAAGATGCCGGAGCAGCGCACTGCCAATATAGCCGCTGGCACCCAAAACCCATATGTTCCTTTTCTGGGAAGTCACTTGGTAGAATTTTCTATCTCAACTTGATCTAAAAGGCATATACCACTACGTTTTTTAAAATCCAGTAAGTTGTCATTGAATCTTTTCAGGATGCGGTTTTGCTGCCTTTCCGGCAAAAAGCGCAGCTCGTGCCTGCGTATGCTGAAGGCCTGGCTGAAGGCCTCTTTATCCATGTGGTTAAACTTTTTGCGGATGTAAGCATGTGATCGCTTCATTAGATAACGGTCAAGCTTGCCGGCTGGCACCAGGCCGAAAAGCCACTCAGAAAAGCGTTTAACAAGTGAAACATCTGCCACGATCATGTCGCCGTTGCGCCTGAAACCAGGATAGTAGTGTCTTGTCCATTCGTTGGCGGAAAGAAAGCTGCGGTGTAATTCAAGGTTGTATGTCGGTATGGTAGTAGCAATCTCAGTTGCCACAAACTGGTTTTGCTCCTTGATCGCAAGGTGATGTGCATCAACAAAATAATTGATGCAGAAATTCCGGTAAGAATTAAACAGGAAAAGCTTCTTGAAAAGGACCAGCAGGCTGCGACAGATCCACAGTCGACTGGGCTCTGTAACAATGAAATAGTCAATATCGTCGCGCTCGGCCATGAATTCCTTTGAAATGGAACCAGACAAAAACACGCCACGTACGAATGGAAATGTGGCAATGATGCGGGAGTAGCGTTGTGCATCGCGCAAACGCTGCCTGGCTCGCATATTTCCTTCCAGACGCCGCTGGATTAACGTTTTGTCTCCATTCATGAAATAAAAACCTTCGTAATGGTTGACATGGCCATCATCAACCAATTTGTTAAGTATACCGGCAGCTTCCTTTTGTCTGTCTGTCAACAAACCGGAAAAGGCAAAAAGCTCGTCACAACTGAGTGGATAGGAAAACACATCGAAATACAATAAAACTTTGAGCAATTTATTTTGCATCTGATTCAGTTTGGAGGCTGGAAGGCACCATTGGTTGTTTTGAATTATTTATTATCAATGACTTAAACAATAAATCCGGTTGGATTGTTTAACATTAAAATCCATTAGCTATCTCAGGAATAAACACAAACCACAGACATTCTTACACTTACGAAAACACAAACGCAATGAAAACAAACATTGGAACAACAGATCGCATTATCAGGGTGATCATCGCGGCCATTCTGGCCATTCTGTATTTTACAAATGTAGTAACCGGTACCTGGGGCATCGTTTTTCTGGTGGGTGCCATTGTATTGCTCCTGACCACCCTCACCGGTTTTTGCGGTCTTTACAAGCCATTCGGCATCAATACCTGCAAGGTAAAACAGCCCGAAAAGCAATAAATTTATATATTTGTGCATGCACAAATATACATTTGCCGACAGGGTCATCGCTTTCAATGAAAGCCTCAGGCTTGACATCCCTTTGCCCGAAGGCATCCGGGTGATGAATCCCTTTACGGAGAACCCGCAGGCACTGGCGGTTTCCTCCGACTTTTACCGTAAGTTCTACAATGACAACCATAAGCGCCGTCTCATCCTGGGCATAAACCCTGGTCGCCACGGTGCAGGCGTCACCGGCATCCCTTTCACCGATACCAAACGACTGGTTGAAAAATGCGGGTTGAGCATCGATGGCCTGCATACCCACGAGCCATCTTCCGTATTTGTTTATGATGTGATAGACGCTTATGG
>SKOK01000176.1 GCA_007120085.1 Bacteroidales bacterium
CGACCCCGGCAGGGATGACATCCGTATGGAGCGCTACCTTGAGCTTTGCTGGGAAGGGCACCGCTTGCACGACATGAAAAGATGGCAGGCCGATATCGGGAGTATCCCATTTGATGCGGGCAACCTCATCCTGCCAATCCCTGTGCGCGAAATGGAAACCAACCCACTCCTGGTGCAGAATCCATACTACCAATAAAACCACAATACCCGTAATGACAGGGCTTGACCTGTCAAACTTTAACATCATGACCTGTCAAAACGAAAAACCTTGACCTGTCAAACAAATAAACCATAACCTGCTAACCCTAAAAATAAATTATATAGACATGAGAAACAATTATATTCTTTTCATCTTGATGGTGCTTTTATCATTGCCGGCTGGAGCCTGCACCATCGCCATCATTAGCGGCAAACATACACCTGATGGACGCCCAATCCTATGGAAACACCGGGACACCGGCGTTCTTGACAACAAAGTGATCTTTTTTAGTGGCGGCAAATACCAGGCAGCTGGCCTGATCAACTCAGATGATGAAGACCCGCAAAGGATATGGATAGGATTTAACGAAGCGGGATTTGCCATCATGAATTCAGCTTCCTATAATCTTATTGAAGAGGACACCATACAGATGCCTCACATGACAGGGCATATGATGCGCGAAGCACTGCTTGAATGCGGCTCTGTGGATGACTTTGAAAGATTTTTGCAGGAACATCCCAAGCCAATGGGTGTGGAAACCAACTATGGCGTGATAGATGCTTACGGGAATGCCGCATTTTTTGAAACGGACCATTTCAGCTATACCAGGATCGATGTGGATGACAAAACAGTAGCTCCCCACGGCTATATTGTGCGCACCAACTATTCGTTTACCGGAACGCCAAACGAAGGGGCAGGCTATATCCGCTTTGAGACAGCCGAACGTCTGTTTTACCGCGCTTCGGCATCCAACAATTTATCTATTCCCCATATTATGAGTAACATGGCCACATCCGTATGGAACTCTTACAGCGAACAGGATGCAAGAAACGCCATCCACCTGAGGGATACAGAAAGCAAGTTCATGTACTTCCAGGATTGCATCAACCGGTATTCGTCGAGCTCCTCAGTGTCCATCCAGGGAGTAAAACCCGGACAGTCGCCCAGCCTCACCACCATGTGGTCGATGGTTGGATTTCCGCTTGCCAGTGTGGTTGTACCGACATGGATCACGCCAGATAAAACCTTGCCTTCGGTCATCACGGCACCAGGTATTGAGAATGCCCCGATATGCGACTGGGCACTGGAGCTCAAGAAAGAAATGATTCCTTCAAGGCGCGGTTCCACACAATACTATATTGATGCCGTCAAGGTGTTCAATGCCGATAATACAGGCATCACCCAGAACCTGATCCCGCTAAGTGCAATAATTATGGACAGGACACTCAAACTGATGGAAGAATGGGAACAACCGCCCCAACAGGCCGTCAACAGTCATTATCAATGGCTTGATGAATTCATTGCGAATAAATACAGGGAATTATTCGGCATTCCCAACAAGTAAACATCTTAAAAACAAACACCATGAAGAAGAAAACCCAAATCACGATATACATGCTTTTCATCCTTTTTGCAGTTAGTTGCGAAAAAGAAGAAGAGACACCCATTGCTTGTTTTGATGTCAATTCAACAGTGGTTAAAGAAAACCAAGCGGTAAGCTTCACCAATTGCTCTGAAAATGCCACGGCTTATTATTGGGAGTTTGGTGATGAAACTACTTCTATCAATTATCATGCAAGCCATGCTTTTAACACACCCGGCGAATATCTCGTAACACTTACCGTGTTCAAGGGAGAGCAAAATGATCGGTCACAGATTACCATCACGGTAGAAGAGGACCCCCTGCCGGTGGCTTGTTTTACAGTGGCATCATCCAGTGTCCTTGTGGGCGAAGAGCTTGCCTTTTTCAATTGCTCCCAGAATGCGGAAAGCCATCATTGGGACTTTGGCGATGGGAATACAAGCAGCGAAAAAGAACCTGTACACATATTTTTTGAGCCCGGCGACAAAGTCGTTGAACTGACTGTGGAGAACGAATACGGACAGGACAGCATGTCTATGATGATCAGTGTGGCAGATGCTGATGTGTTTTTCTTTGACGGCTTTGAAAATTATGAGGATTTCAGTTTGTCGTTTGGTGACTGGACACAAATTGACAATGACGGTTCACCCACTTGGGGGCTGTCTGCTACCAGTTTTCCAAACAGCGGCTATGTGGGTTCATTCATTATCTTCAACCCCTCGCAAACGGATCCTCCGGTTGATGAAGACGAACGTTTCACTGCTTATAACGGGCAAAAATATGCGGCTTGCTTTGCAGCCAGGAACAGTGCCAACGATGACTGGCTGATCAGCCCGGACTTCCTTTTGGAAGAGGGTGTGGAGTTATCGCTGGCAGCAAAATCATATTCAGATGCTTACGGACCTGATCTGTTTGTAGTACAACTGCTAGATGAGAACGATGATGTGATATGGCTGAGTCCTGAAAACGAGCCGATCAATCCGCCCATGAGCTGGACATCTTATAGTTATGACCTTTCCGAATATGCCGGACACAATGTCAGAATCCAGATCGGTTGCCTTTCGGATGATGCCGTGGCCTTGTTTATTGATGACATTGCGATCAAAGGTGCGGATGGCAAGGTTTTACACAGACAGAATTTTGAAGCTGTCAAACCTTTATTGGAGAAACCGCTTTCATCACCTTCGCTGAGAAGGTAAATCCTGAAACATAAGATGAGCGTCTTCCCTGATCATTTCACTGGAAGACGCTCATTGCTTTGATGCGAAGGCCTTGAAATAGCTTAATATATCAATGGCTTTCGACGCCTCGCATCTGACCTGAATTAAAAGATTAAAAAATGCAGTTTAGTTTAGCGTAAATCTAACCGGCATCACAAACTGTGTACTAACGTCCTTGTCGCGCTGGCGACCCGGTTCCCATGTCGGCATTATGTTTACTACACGCAAAACTTCGGCATCCAGATCTGGATGTAAACCACGTATGATTTTTGTATCTGTTAACGCACCATCATATCGTACAACAAAAGAAACAAATACAATTCCCTGGGCACCTTCATTCTTTGCTGATTCGGGATATCGCAGGTTTTCCTGCAGGAATGCCACCCTGCCCTCCTCACCGCCCGGGAAGGAGGGTTGAGTTTCTACAACAGTAAACACCACATCATCAGAGTAGTCGGCAGCCTTGGCTGTTTCTGCAAGTTCCGCATCCACTGCAGCCTTGTCTTCCTCAAAGTTGCAGGAATGAATAAATAATGCTGCCACAAACAGTGGGACAGCGATCAGCATGCTGATCAAGGCTCTTCTACCGGAGCCGGAAAACTTTTTGTTCATCATCATGATTCGTTTTTTTAAAGATGGATAATTAAATGGATTGGTAACAGATAAGCTGAATCCCGGAAAGGATATGTCCAGCAACAACTTCTGATAGGAAACTTTATCTTCATGACATTCAAGAACGAACCGGTCGGCTTCATACTCATGCTGATTTTTCAGTTCTTTGCGCAGATACCAAATTGCAGGATGAAACCAGAAAAACACGGTAAGGAGTTCAATAAAAATCAAGTCAATGGAGTGCAGTTTTTCTATATGGGCGCGTTCATGCAAGATGATCTGTTTCAGCTGTGGTCTGTTTAGCAGGTCTTCAGGAATGAACACGCATCCAAAGAAAGAAAATGGGGATATTTTTTCACGAACAGACAATACTGTACAGCCATCAATTTTTTCACGCCGGTTTAAGTGTATGCGCGAAGCCAGGTAAAGAAGGCTGCCCAGCATCCGCAGAAAAACGAGTAAAGAAACTGTAATGATCACATAAGGAATGATCTTACTGGTGGCAAACATATCAAACAAATTTTGCCGGGTAACCTCCAGTCCTGCATAAGCGCCGGCCGATGCATCTACGATTACCTCCGGCAACAGTGTGGCACCGCCGGGGGCACTCCCTCCTACCGGCAGCCCGGGACCAAATTGTCCGACAGCTGCAAAAAACAAGGAGGCCAGCAAACTCCCGATGATAAACCACCTGTTTTGAGTAGGATTAGCGGTTTTGCTGACCAATAAAGCATAAACAATAGCAGTAATTGCAAAATAAACAGAAGTCCAGAATATATAGTTGCCAATTGTTTCCATAATACTAAGCTTTAGGGGTGTGTATGTTTTAATTTTTAAATCTGAGATTTGGAAGCAGCAGTTTTATGCCTGTTACCTTACTGTTTGTTTTTGATCTCCTCCTCAATAATATGTTTCAACTCTTCCAGCTCGGATGCAGTGAGTCCTTTCTCGTGGGAAAAGAATGACACCATCTGCCGCAGGGAATTGCCAAAGTATTTGCGCAAGACGCCCTTCATCATCAGGCGAGTATAAGTTGGTTTCTCCACCAGGGGGAAATACTCGTGGGCCTTTCCGTAGGCTTTATGTCCCACAAAGCCTTTCTCCTGCAGGATGCGCACAATGGTGGAAACCGTTGTGTAGGCGGGTTTTGGTTCACGGAAATGAACAATAATGTCCTTGACAAATCCGGATTTTATGTCCCAGAGGATTTGCATTACTTCTTCTTCGGCTTTGGTGAGCTCTTTCATAACATTATGGTTTCGGGTTCATTCTTCATTCGACTTTGCAAATATAACTATATTTTTAGTTATACGACTACATTATTAGTTTTTATAAACTTTTAACAAAAACCTTGCCAGAGTGATGCCAAATAAAATAAATATTTCTGCATTTAAAGAGGTGCTGAATCAGCAGAGAAGGTGACTTGAAAATAGCGAACTTACAGGAAAAGCATACTACAGGATAAGATGGGATGGAGAGAGAAAGAGAAAGATTAAAAAAGCCAGCCTGTTTATAGAAAACAGGCTGGCTTTTAACAACTTAAACAATTAAGTGGGATTGATTTTCAGGTCAGAAGCCTGATCGTTCAATCCAGAGAAGAAGCAAAATGATCATTGCGGCTACGGGTACGACAACCACCCAGTCGTTCACTTTAAACAAGCGAGGGAATGTGATGTCGCCATAATCACCCATTTTCAGAATGCCATCCTTGAGTTTCGGATACATCACTGCAAATATCCAGGTGCCCAGCAATATGCCTATCAGTCCGCCGACGATGGCATCCAGGTAGCCATTGCCAATGGCCCCGGCAATGGTGCCAGGGCAATAGCCCAGCACGGCGAAACCGACGCCAAAAATGAGGGCGCCGAGCACATTCATGCCAACAGAGCCACCTTTCAAAGAGAGTTTTATCCAGCCCAGCGACTTCATAAAGTATATGCCAATCATGCCTGTAACAACGGCAGAAAGCATGATTTTTAGAACTGTAAAGTCGTTCAGCAGCAGCTGTCCTACAATGACGTCGTATTTGGTTACTCCGCCTTTGTGGAGCAAAAATCCGAATAGGATACCAAATCCCAAACCATAAAACAATGGTCTTTTATCTTTTACAACCCCAGGGGTTTGTGTTTTTGTTTCCATATAGTTCATGATTTGAATTATGCAATAACGTAAAAAATAAGATGTGCTGTAAGGATGCCTCCGATAAAGAAGAAGACAGCTGATATCCAGCTGGATACGGCGAGCTGCAGCGTTCCGCTAATGCCGTGGCCGCTGGTGCAACCACCGGCAAAACGGGCACCGAAGCCAAGGATGATACCACCGAATATTGCAACGATTACGCGCAATAAGGCGCTATCTCCAAAAGCTCCTGCCCACAAAGAGGGTACCCATATGCCTGTTTTAAAATCACCAGAAAGCATCGCTGACAGGAATGAGCCAATCACAACACCTACCACCAGCATCATTTGCCAGTTAACGTTCAGCTTTATCTTCTGGTAGTATGGGCGTTTGCTTGCTTTTTCACCGGTAAAAATGCGCTCAATCATACCGCCCGTTTGGGCAAAGGAAGTCGAGGTAGCTATTGGCTTGCCTGAAATCAAAAAACTCAGCCAGCTCAGCACCCCTATGCCGATTCCGACGGCATAGGGAGACCAGCTGACATCTGTAAATACTGTTATCATTATTTGCATCTTTATTGTTTAAAATGTGTTTCGGTTTCTTCAACTTTTGAGTAAAACCTTGAACCATGTGGGTTTTGACACACCTTGCAGCGTTTTGAGTAGCCTGCGGCGCTGTAGCCTGTCATCCCTCCGGCCGCATTGTATAGCTTTTTGAAGCCGTGTTGCCCCAATATGCTGGCAGCCAGGCTCGAACGATTACCAGAGCTGCAAATCATGATGATGGGATGCTCCTTATTAAGCTCGACATGGCGCTCGCGCAAATCAGCAACAGGGATGTTGATTGCGCCTTTGATGTGGCTGTCAGCAAACTCCTGTGGAGCCCTGACATCCAGCAAAACAAATTCGGAAGTACCAATAACCATGTCATGAAGGTCTTCGGCCGATATTTGGTTGATATAGTTGGTTTTGTAACCTTGCACCGCCCATGCGGCCATTCCGCCATCGAGGTATCCCACGATACGATCCTGTCCAACGCGCCTGAGCCACATATTTGTCTTTTCGGCTTCTTCGAAACTGTTGGAGACGACCAGGAGGTCTTTGTCCAAAGGAAGCACCCAACCGGCAAAGGTTGGCAGGTTGCCGTTGAAATCAAGACTCCATGACCCCGGAATATGCTGGCTGC
>SKOK01000051.1 GCA_007120085.1 Bacteroidales bacterium
CACCGGCATCCAGTAATTCGTCATAAGTTATTCTTGCCATAATGTAAGGTAAAATGTTCTGTGAAATGGTTTAACGTTTGCTGAACTGGAATTTCTTCCTTGCTTTGGGTTGTCCGGGTTTCTTTCTTTCAACCATTCGCGGATCTCTCCTGAGAAGCCCTTTTGCTTTGAGCGGAGGCCTGTATTCAGCATCTACTTCAACAAGGGCTTTGGAGATGGCAAGCCGGAGTGCTTCCGCCTGCCCTTTAATGCCGCCACCGTTAAGGTTGACCTTGACATCATATTTTCCCTGGTTGTTGGTGATCTCAAAAGGCTGCTTGACGATGTACTGCAAAGTACCTGTAGTGAAATACTCGCTGTAGTCCCTTTTGTTCACGGTGATGTTGCCATTGCCCGGCTTCATGTAAACCCTGGCTACGGCCGTTTTCCTTCTTCCTGAGGTGTTGATAACGTCCATTTTTTATTTGATTGAGTTGAGATTGATAACTTTTGGTTGCTGCGCCTCGTGCGGATGCTCGCTGCCTGCGTAAACGTGCAGGTTGCGAAACAACTCACTGCCAAGCTTGTTCTTGGGAAGCATGCCCTTGACCGCTATTTCTACCATGGCATACGGCTTTTTAGCCATCATCTGCACGGCAGAAGTAAATCGCTGTCCGCCCGGATATCCGGTATGGCGAACATACTCCTTCTGATCCCACTTGTTGCCCGTCAGGACGATTTTTTCGGCATTGATCACAATCACATTGTCACCACAATCAACATGCGGGGTGAAATTCGGCTTGTATTTGCCTCTTAAAAGTTTGGCAACTTTTGTGGCCATACGTCCCAATACCTGCTCACTGGCATCCACAAGAACCCACTGCTTGTCAGCAGTAGCCTTGTTTGCCGAGACTGTCTTATAGCTTAATGTATTCATTATTTCGGCTTTATTTGCTGTATCTGTTTGTTTAATAAGCACCATACCCCTCTTTTAAGGGGGTGCAAAGATAAAATTAAGTTTTGGTTTCGACAAATTTATCAACAACAAAATGTTAATAAATAAGCAGATAATATATTGTGATAATAAAACGGGCGCATTTTCAGGCTGCAAAGATAGTAAAAAAAATGTTGCGAAGAATAGATGTTTAGAAGTTTAAAGGTTTAAAGGTTTAGGAGTTGCAATGATTAGAAGTTGAAATGATTAGAATCTTTGTCTTTGTGAAGAATTGTATATCTTTACGGCATCAAGCCTGCATTATTCATGCTTTTAATTCAGGTCAGATAAAACAATTTGTTTGCTTTTTGTGAATAATGCAGGCAAGAAAGATGAAACTTAAAACATCATAAACCATGTCAGATGCCAGGGGAAAAGAACCTTCAGGTGCTTGTGCTTCGCAGGAGAAGCTGCTGGAAGGACGGCACTTTCCTGCTAAGGAGCACGAAAAGCTAAAATCGTTGTTGCAGGAAGGCCTTGTTGAAGCTTTCAGGCAGGAAACAGGTGAAGCCTATACCCTTAGCGGTTATGTCGTGGAAGGCAACAGGATAGGTCGTACCCTGGGCTATCCCACCGCAAACCTGGGCCATGCTGACCCATCGCAGGTACTGCCCGGCCAGGGTGTCTATATCGCCATGGTCAAGGTAGAGGGCAGATGGTATGAAGGAATGGCCAACATAGGCATCAGGCCTACAATAGACGCAGATAACGTGACCATTGAGGCCCACCTTTTTGATTTTAATAAAAACATTTATGGGAAAAGGATAAGCATCGCATTCCTTTCACGCATTCGTGATGAGATGCGGTTCAACTCCCTCTCCGAGCTCAAAATACAGCTCGACAAAGATGCCCTCACAACCAGGGAATTGCTGCGCAACATCAGATGGTCATGATGTCTTCCTCTTTCTGTTCAACCATCTTGTCAACCTTGGCAGTAAACTCATTGGTCAGTTCCTGTATATTGTGCTCATAAGCCTTTACCATATCCTCTGGAGCACCGTCCTTTTCTAATTTCTTGCCTGCCTCCAACGCATCCCTGCGATTGTTACGGATGCCTACCTTGGTATTTTCAGCTTCGCTCTTCACCTTCTTTACCAAATCCTTGCGACGCTCTTCAGTGAGTGGCGGCACAGAAATGCGAATAAAGTTGCCATCGTTCTGGGGGTTAAAACCGAGGTTGGCGGCCATGATGGCACGCTCTATGGGCTCCAGCATGTTTTTCTCCCAGGGCTGTACGATGATGCTGCGGGGGTCAGGGGTGTTGATGTTCGACATCTGCGAAAGCTTGGTGAGCACACCGTAATAGTCAACCTTCACATTGTCAAGCATCTGAGGGTTCGCCTTGCCAGCACGGATCTTTAAAAGCTCACGCTCAAGGTGCTGTATCGACTTCCCCATGTTTTCTTGTGCCTCTTCAAATAAAAAATCTAATTCTTCTTCCATTGTATTATGGTTTATAGTTTCAAGTTTCTAATTTCTAATTTATGGTTTATGGTTAAGGGTTTATGGTTAAGGGTTCATGGTTAAGGGTTCATGGTTATCCATTGCCGTCAGCTTTAGCTGACGGACAAAAGGCAGTACTAATCTCAGGGAGGCTTTAGCCCCAAAATAAGTGCCTGTTCGGGCTTGTCTGGGACTAAAGTCCCCCTGGGAGATGTGCCATTTCCTGCCCGTTGGCTAAAGCCAACGGCAATTGATACAGAGCAGCCGTTGTTTATAAAACACAACAATTACTTATTCAACACATTAAACAAAACTGTCATTATCAGCGAAAGCGAATCTCTCAGCTTTTCTTGTCACAAATTTAACAATAATGTTTAATTGGCATTGGGTAAATGCAAAAAATGTGCGTGTACGCTGATAATTTCCGTAATTTCGTGCTTGTAAATACCACGATCACAGCTTTGGCCGTTTTTATAAAAAATCCTTTCGGCATCTGAGCAACAACCGCCAAACACATTACATATCACACATAAGCAAACACAAAAGAATGAAGACGCAAAACACGCAATCGGGAAAGGTAGCCCAGGTCATTGGACCTGTTGTGGATGTCATTTTTGAGGGGCGAAAATCGCTGCCGGAGATTTATGAGGCTTTGGAGGTGCACAACGAGCACGGGCACCGCATCATACTGGAGTGTCAGCAGCATTTGGGTGAAGACACCATCCGCACCATCGCAATGGATGCCACCGACGGTCTTTCTCGCGGCATGCAGGTAAAGCGCACCGGCGGCCCCATTACCATGCCTACTGGTGAAGCGGTGAGAGGCAGGCTTTTCAACGTCATTGGCGACCCCATCGACGGCCTGGGAGCCGTGGAGTCGGACAAGCGCTACGACATCCACAGCGACCCGCCCCGCTATGATCAGCTGAAGACCACTGAGGAAATACTGCTCACCGGCATCAAGGTGATCGACCTGTTGACGCCCTATCCCAAAGGTGGCAAGATCGGTTTGTTTGGTGGCGCCGGGGTCGGCAAGACCATCCTCATCATGGAGCTGATCAACAACATTGCCAAGGCCTACAAGGGCAAAAGCGTGTTTGCCGGCGTTGGTGAACGCACCCGTGAGGGCAATGACCTGCTCAGGGAGATGATAGAGTCGGGCGTCATCAACTATGGGGAAGCTTTTACCAAGTCGATGAAGGAGGGCAACTGGGACTTGTCGCTCGTTGACCGTGAGGCGCTGGCAAGCTCGCAGGCCACGCTTGTGTTCGGACAGATGAACGAGCCGCCCGGCGCACGTGCGCGCGTGGCCCTCTCCGGACTGGCACTGGCCGAGTACTTTCGCGACGGAGAAACCGACTCAGGAGGTAACGACATCCTGTTTTTCATCGACAACATTTTCCGCTTTACACAGGCCGGTTCTGAAGTTTCGGCACTGCTGGGGCGGATGCCTTCTGCCGTAGGCTATCAGCCTACGCTGGCCACAGAGATGGGCCTGCTGCAGGAAAGGATCACATCCACCAAACACGGCTCCATCACCTCCGTCCAGGCCATCTACGTACCCGCCGACGACCTCACCGACCCCGCCCCCGCCACCACCTTTGCACACCTGGACGCCACCACCGTACTCAGCCGCAAAATATTCGAACTCGGCATATATCCCTCCGTCGATCCCCTCGACTCCGCCTCAAGGCTGCTGACGCCCGACATCGTTGGCGAAGAACACTACAGGGTAGCCCACGAGGTAAAGATGATCCTGCAACGATACAAAGAACTGCAGGACATCATCGCCATCCTGGGCCTCGACGAACTCTCCGACGAAGACCAAACCATCGTGAAACGCGCCCGCAAGGTGCAACGCTTCCTGAGTCAGCCCTTCTTCGTGGCCGAACAATACACCGGCCTCAAAGGCGCTTTTGTGCCCGTCGAAGAAACTGTCAGGGGATTCTCCCTCATCCTCAGCGGTGAGATGGATGAATATCCGGAAACAGCTTTCAACCTCGCAGGCACCATCGACGATGTAAAAAAGAAGCACCAGGACAACGAAATCAACAAAAAGGAAAAAAATGTTTCTTGAAGTAAGCTCCCCAAATGAGATCATCTACCAAGGTGAAGTAAGCCTCGTACAGATGCCCGGGAAGATGGGCTCCTTCGAGGTTTTGCACAACCACGCACCCCTGGCAGCCCTGCTCGAAAAAGGCAGGATAAAGATCATTGACTGGCAGCGAAACATCATTTACCTGGACATTTCTTCAGGACTCGTGCACGTCAAAAACAACCAAATAAAAATTGTTACGGAAAACTAAATACTGAGATACCCACTTTTTTCTTACCTTTACAGAAAAAACAAATGTTGAATAAAAGGTGGGTGCTTAACAGCGAGGCCGATGATTCCGGTATCGTTGAAAAGCTTGCCACCAGCCTGAAAATAGATGAAACGCTTGCCCGTTTGCTGAGGCAAAGGGGCGTCAACACATACCGTGAAGCACATGATTTTTTCCGTCCTTCGCTGGATAACCTGCACGATCCATTTCTTCTTAAAGACATGGACGTGGCAGTGGAGCGCATCGAACAGGCTGTGGAGAATGGCGAGCGCATATTGATATATGGCGACTATGATGTGGATGGCACAACGGCTGTCGCCCTTGTTTATGACTTCCTGAAAGACTTTCACGACAACCTCGACTATTACATTCCGGACAGGTACAAGGAAGGCTATGGCATTTCCTTCCAGAGTATTGACTATGCCGTTGAGACTGGTGTTACGCTCATCATATCCCTCGACTGTGGCATCAAGGCTCACAGGCAGATTGGTTATGCACGTGACAACGGCATTGACTTCATCGTGGTTGACCACCACCGGCCTGGCGATGAAGAGCTGGCAGCCATTGCCGTGGTTGACCCCAAGCAGCACGACTGCTTTTACCCCTACCGTGAGCTTTCGGGCTGTGGCCTGGGCTTCAAACTGGCACAGGCCTTTTACCAGAAGCGGCGACTGCCTTTTGAAGAGCTGGAGAAATTCCTTGACCTGGTGGTGGTGAGCATTGCCGCGGATGTGGTGCCGATCACCGGCGAAAACCGCATCCTGGCCTACTACGGACTCAAGAGGCTCAACCTGAACCCAAGGGCAGGCCTCGAATCCATCCTGTTCTACAGCAATGTGTTCAGGAAATCGCAAGCCGACGACATTTCCGCCTTTACACGGGAGATCGGCATCACCGACCTGATGTTCCTGATCGGGCCGCGCATCAATGCAGCGGGACGTATCCAGGACGGCAAAAAAGCCGTTGACCTGCTGGTTTGTAAAGAGATGGGTGAAACACACCAGCTGAGCATCAACATCAATGAAAACAATACCGAAAGGCGCAGCCTCGATACCGATATCACCAGGCAGGCCATGGAGCGCATCGCCAGTGACTCCGAACTGAAAAGTGCCAAGTCAACCGTCCTTTTTGATCCCGACTGGCACAAAGGTGTTATTGGCATCGTGGCTTCACGCCTTATTGAAACATATTACAGACCCACCATCATCCTGACGGAATCAAATGGACTGATCACCGGCTCAGCCAGGAGCGTCAAGGACTTTGACGTGTACGACGCCATTGACGCCTGTAGCGAACTGCTCGAACACTTCGGCGGCCACAAATACGCAGCAGGCCTGAGCATCAAACCCGAAAACTTCGAAGCATTCAGGAAAAAGTTTTCTGCCGTGGTTGAAGAAACCATCACAGATGATATGCTGGTGCCACAAATCGAAGTCCACTCCGAGATCAACCTCCACAAAATCCCGGGCAAATTCTACAGGATACTGAAACAGTTTGCACCATTTGGGCCGGGCAACCCCAACCCGGTGTTCATCACACGCAGATGCTCAGCACAAGGTCCGGTGCGCATCGTGGGCAGCAAACACCTCAAGTTCAAAGTATATCAGCCCGAGATAAGCACCGCCGAACTGCCAGCCATCGCCTTCCAGCAAGGATACCAGATGCAAAAGCTGTACGTGAACAAATTTTTCGAGATCGTCTATCAAATCGAAGAAAACGAATGGAACGGGAAGGTCAGCTTGCAACTGAATGTTAAAGACATACGGTTTGAGGGTTCATAGTTTACGGTTCATGGTTCATGGTTACGGGTTACGGGTTCTGAGGCCCCTGTCATTCTGAGTGGGTTAGCCCCCGCGAAAGGGCGGTGGCCACAATACGGGAATGACATTGGAGGCAAATCCATTGCCGTCTGCTTTAGCTGACGGATAGAAGGCAGTA
>SKOK01000086.1 GCA_007120085.1 Bacteroidales bacterium
GTGCCCCGGCTTCGATGGCCCTGAAATCGTTACCGGTAGCTAAAATCAGGGCGTCAACCCCATTCATGATCCCCTTGTTGTGCGTGGTGGCACGATGTACGTCGATATCAGCAATTTTTACGGCCAGCGCAAAGCGCCGGGCAAACTCGTGGCCGTCAAGCCCTTTGGCTGCGCCATCCAGGGCATTGATATTGCAGGAAACAGAAATGTTCACCAGGCAGTTGTCGTTGTAGTTGGACAAGATGGCCATCAACGGCTCATAGTCCGGCTCGCTGAAGCCTTCAGTGGTGTTCAGCCATTGCTGCATTCCGGAAGAGCACTCTTCCAGGCACGAGTTGATAAAGTTGGCACCCATCGCGTCCCTGGTATTGAAACCAACATCCAGCTGAAAATAACCTGGGATATCAGCGGAACGGTCGTTCAGTTTAATGCTGACAATGCCCCCGCTGCGGGCTTCCATGTTTCTTGTGACGGGTTTAACATAATCCAGAAGATGAGATTTTATCTCTGGCAGCGCATTTTTAAGCTTATCGGGGTCACCTTTGTACAGGAAATGCAGCTGGCCATTTTTGATGTTGCTGACGACGTGAGCTTTGAAGCCGCCTCTTTCGGCCCAGAACCTGGCAGCGGAGGAGGCTGCTGCCACAACGGAGCTTTCTTCGATGACCATGGGTAGCATGTACATCTTGTCGTTTATCAGGAAGTTGGGTGCCACATTATAGGGCAGGGGGTAGTTTGAAATGGTGTTTTCGCTGATCTGCGAGAGGATGTGCTGGATGTTGCCGTCAGGGTGTAAAAAGGATTCAAAACTATTTTTTGTTTTATCCGGGGCTGCAAAAAGCTTGCAGACCATTTCAAGTTTTTCGGTGCTTGTGTATTTTGAAAAGCCTTTGATAATGGTTTGTGGCACTTTCATGGCGCTGAGGTGTTGGTTAAGAAATCTTGCAGGGGATCAAAAGGTCACTCACGGATGCGCAGATAGGCATAAGCCATTTGCAGTCCTTTGATCTGGTGCGTTAAGAAAGCTTGCAAAGGAGCGTATTCTTCTTTGGCATATTTCAGAAAAGTAGATGCCTGGCCATAGATGGCAGGGATTTTCGATTTCTGAATGAGGTAGTAACCATCCAAAAATGATTTGATGCCGCCGGAGATGATCAGTTGGTTGCAGAGGATCTTATCGCCTTCTTCGTCGACGATTTGGTTGATCATCTCAACCATCTGGCAGGCGTCGTGGCCGATGAATGACAGGGGTTCGAACAGCTCTTTGGGTTGTTCGCTGTTGCGCAGCAGTTCTACTTTTGCAAAGTTTGTACCTCCAAATGCGCCGAACTCTATGGCCGCGATGGGCAGTTTGAGCAAAGCGCGAAGGCTTTCCCTGCCCATTCCCTGGCCTACCTCTTTGACTATGATGGGAAAATCGACCTGTTCAAGCAATTCCTGAACGGAGTCGATGGCGGGTTGCTGCAGCCTGTCGCCTTCGGGCTGAAACCACTCCTGGAAAGGATTTATATGTATGAAAAGGCCGTCGGCCCGGAGGCTTTCGACCATCCGGATGATCTTGTCCACCTGCTTGTTCATACAGAGGATTTCGACCTGGTTGATGCCAAGGTTTGCATAAAACGGAAGCTCATCGCCGATGATATCACGCATATCAAAATCAGGAAAGTAGGTGTCGTCATCCATGATGATGCGGCAGGATCCCAGCCCCATACCGAGGCCAAACTCACGGCATGCCTTGGCGAGGTTGCGGTTGATGGTGCCTGCCAGCCTGGTGCCGCCAGTCATGCTTGAGACCCACATGGGCAGTTTTTGTTTTTTGCCCAGGAAATCGGTTTCAGGGATGGTGGATGCGGTAGGATGTGCGCTCAGCATCGGTTCATAGACAAACCTGTTGTCCAGGTCTTTTCCCGGTGTCTGGGATGCAAAAGCCAATGTAATATGGTCTCGTTTTCTTTCTTCCATAACAGTTTTTAGACGCCGAGGTACCTGGAAATCACGAGCCGTAATATTTCGGAGGTGCCTTCGCCGATTTGCAGCAGGCGCTGGTCACGATAAAACCTTTCTATCTGATGGGGTTTGAAAACGCCTGTCGCACCGTGTATTTGAAAGGCCTCATCGGCAATTTCGCGGGCTATCTCGGAGGTGTATAATTTTGAAATGGCTGCTTCGCGGGCGAACTGTAGATTGTTGTCTTTACGCCAGCAGGCATTGTATAAGGTATTTTTGGCCAGTTCGATCTTGACATCCATATCAGAAAGCTTAAAGCTGACTGCCTGAAACTTGGAGATGGGTTGACCGAACTGTACTCTTTGTTTTGCGTGTTCGATTGATGCTTCCATCGCGCCGCGCGACAGGCCCAGTCCGATGGCAGCAATCGACAGGCGTCCGGAGTCAAGGGTGTTCAGCATAATGCGGCCGCCCTGACCTTCTTCGCCCAGGAGGTTTTCTTTTGGCACTTTGCAGTTGTTGAAAAACAAGCGGCCGGTGTCGCTTGCCCGCCACATCATTTTCCCTGTCATACGCTCAGAGGTGAATCCGGGAGTTCCACGTTCTACGATGATGGCAGACAGCTTTTTTCTTCCTTTGTTTTCGCCTGTTACGGCTTGCAGCGTTACACCGCCAGATATTTCAGAGGCTGAATTTGTTATGTGCATTTTGCTGCCGTTAATGACCCACTGCCCGTTTTCCAGCCTGGCGGTGGTCTCTGAACCCATCGCATCAGAACCGGCATTCTCTTCAGTAAGACCAAAGGCCCAGATCATTTTGCCTGTGCATAGTTTTGGGATGATGCGTTTTTTTTGCTCTTCTGTGCCATATTTTAAGATGGGTGCAATGGCAAGCGAGTTCACAGCAGCTACGGTAGCTGCCTGTGAGCTGTCAACGCGCGCCAGTTCTTCTACGATAATAATGTATGAGAGGGTGTCCAAACCCCTGCCGCCCAGTTCTTTGGGTGCTTGTATGCCAAAAAACCCCATTTCGCCCATGCGTGCAGTAAGCTCCGTAGAAAAAATTTCGCCTTCATCCAGGCCTGCTGCAACCGGCCTAATCTCTTTTTCAGCAAATTCACGAACTTGTTTTCGGAGTTTTTCGTGTGCTTCGGTTAAAAAAGGACTGTTTGTCATCTATAAGAGTATTTAAGGATGCTATAAAATAAATAGGTAACAACTAAACAGATAATTCTGTTTGGTAAAAGTATAAAAATTTCTTTATTGAAGAAGCAGTATTTTATGCAAGTTTATTGGTGAGCTGAATCATCGGGCTGTTATTGGCCACTATATCACCTGCTTTAATGTAAACATTCTTAACATAAGCCTTTGCAGTGGCTGAAATCTTATTTTCCATTTTCATGGATTCCAGGATGAGCAATGTATCGCCTTTGTTAACAATGTCGTCTTCTTTGACCAATACTTTTATCACCGTTCCGTGCATGGGTGCCTTGATCAGGCTTTCTCCTTCGAGCACAGGATTCTCGTTGATTTCGCTCAGGATGTCCTTTCCAAGATATCTGACAGGCTGGACGGTGTTTGCCACACCATTTACCTGGAAAAGCACTTCACCGTTTATCGCCAGGAAGTAAACGGTATGAGTGGTTCCGCCTACCTCAATGAGCATTTTGTGATCACCCTGCTCCAGGAGCCTGAAGTGGGTTACATCATTGCTGTTTTTGATGCTCATTTCGAAAGGTGTGTGGTAAAAATAGTCCTGGTTAAATGGCTCGCCGTTGATCAGGAGGTTGGCCGTGGGTATTAACCGCCAATGCCCGATGTGCTGCCAGGTATCCTTTTGGTCAATATGATCAGGTGTATTTATGAACATATAGGCCATGGCCAGCAGTTGCTTGTCCAGGTCTTTTGTGTTGCAACTCTTTGTGAAGATTTCGGATGATTCATCAATCAGCCTTGTGTGGGTTTTTCCATCTATGAATGGCTTGGAGGATAGCAATTCAACCAGGTAGGAGGTGTTTGTTTTTACGCCAAATATCACATAGTTTTTCAGATGCTGAATCAATTTTTTTCGTGCCGTTTCCCTGCTACCACCATGAAAGATGACCTTGCTGATCATTGGGTCATACAGGCTGCTGATGGCGGCAGGACCGTCGAGGGCACTGTCAATGCGAAGGCGTTTCCCTGAAGGGGCTTTGTGCAATAAAACATTTCCGGGTGATGGTAAAAAGTTCTTGTCAGGGTCTTCAGCATATAACCTGGCTTCAATGGCGTGGCCATGCAGGCTGACATCTCGTTGCTGAAAGCTGAGCGGTCTGCCGGTTGCGATGTTTATTTGTTCCTTCACAATGTCGATGCCGGTGATCATTTCCGTGACCGGGTGTTCGACTTGTATGCGGGTATTCATCTCGAGAAAGAAAAATTGATCATCCTGGACGAGAAACTCTACGGTGCCCGCGCTTTCATATTGAATGTGTTTTGCCAGCTTGCGGGCTGCTTCATAAAGATTATTGCGAAGGGTATTTGTGAGATTTGGAGCGGGTGCTTCTTCAATGATCTTTTGGTGTCGTCGCTGCAGCGAACATTCACGTTCCCATAGGCTTAGCACTTGACCGTGCTTGTCGGCAAGGATTTGAACCTCAATATGTCTCGGATTTGGGAGAAACTTTTCAATATAAATATCCGGATTTCCAAAGTAATTCAATGCTTCGCGCTGGGTTGCCTCCAGTACTTCGGTCAGCTGCGCTTCTGCTTGCACGATGCGCATACCCTTACCGCCGCCGCCGGCAGCAGCTTTTACCATCACAGGGTATCCGATTTGCCTTGCCTTTTCAATGAGCATCTCGTTGGAGCCTTCTGCTCCTTCTGCAAGCGGTATGCCAATTTTTTTTGCGATTGCCCTGGCTTCTTTTTTGTTACCCATTTTGCGAATGGCTTCCGCCGTTGGACCAATGAAAACCAGACCTGCATCTGTAACAGCTTGTGCAAAGTCCGGGTTTTCTGATAAAAAACCGTAACCGGGGTGTATCGCATCGGCATCACAGCTTTTGGCAACCTCAATCAGTTGCGCTGCATTGAGATAGGTCTCGGCCAGGGTGTTACCTTTCAGCAGGTGTCTTTCCATGGCTATGCGGGCGTGCAAGGCTTCCGCATCACCATCTGCATATACGGCTACGGTGCAAATGCCCATTTGGTGTAAGGTGTTAAATATCCTCACTGAAATCTCACCGCGGTTTGCTACCAGCACCTTATTAATGTACCTTCTTTCAGTCATTTTTGTCTCCATACTGCGTCGCGTTTTTCAATGAAGGCCCTCATCCCTTCGCGGGCTTCATTGCCACTCCTTATTTTTTCAAGTATTTCAGCAGTATATGCCATAAGTTTGTCATCCAGCCTTTGCTCGGCGACGTGCAGCAGCATTTCCTTGCATGTGCGCATTGCTTTAGGACCGTTTTTTCCCAGCTCTTGACATAGCCGCTTGATCTCATCTTCAATATCTGTGGCTGGCCCTATGACGTCAGCCAGGCCAGCTTGCATTGCCTCTTTTGCACTAATGCTGCTGCCCTTCAGCATCAGCTGCCGTGCTTTATATTCGCCAATGCGCCTTACCACAAAAGGCGAAATGGTGGCTGGGACCAGGCCCAGCCTCACCTCGCTAAAGGCAAAACGGGCATCATCGGTAGCCATCACGAAGTCACCTGCGGCAATTAACCCAAGTGCACCTCCCATTGCCGTGCCCTGAACCACGATGATCAATGGTTTTGGGAAATAAAAAATGCTTTTGAACAGCTTTGGCAATAGTTTTTCCGGCTTGGATTCCTCCGGCAGGTCGCTGCTGTTCATCCAATTGAGGTCGGCGCCGGCACAAAAGGTACTTTCTTCTCCACGCAATATCAGCACGCTGACATCGTCATCAGCGGCGGCTGCGTCCAAGGCCTCAGGGAGCTCAACGGCCATTGCCTGGTCAATCGCATTGCGTTTTTCAGGTCGTGATAGCCAGATGGTCTCTGTGTGGCGGCTGGTGGTGCGCTTTATGGTTTGGTATGATTTCAATTTTTTTTATTGTTGAGACAAGGCATACCTTGTTTTTACGTTGGTTGTTTACATTCTGTAGATACCGCTTCTGGGTTCACCATATGGGTTGTTCAGCGAGGTGGCGATGGCCATGGCCACTACCTGCCTTGTTTGCATGGGTTCGATGATGCCATCGTCCCACAGGCGTGAGGAGCTGTAATATGGTGAACCTTCTTTTTCATATTTTGCGAGTATCTCGGCTTTCATTTTCTCAATTTCTTCCATATTGGCTTCTTTGCCGGCGCCCTCCAGCTGGTCGATTTTGACCTGTGCAAGCACATTGGCAGCTTGTTGTCCGCCCATCACGGAGATGCGTGCGCCCGGCCACATGAACAGGAAATGCGGGTCGAAGGCGCGACCGGCCATGGCGTAATTGCCTGCGCCGTAAGAACCGCCGGTAATGATGGTGATCTTGGGCACGCTGGCATTGGCAACGGCGTGCACGAGCTTAGACCCGTCTCTGGCAAGCCCGGCTGTTTCGTAGGATTTTCCTACCATAAAGCCTGTGATGTTTTGCAAAAACAGGATGGGAATCCGCCGGAAGTTGCACAGCTGAATAAAATGAGTGCCTTTCAGTGATGATTCGGCAAACAGGACGCCATTGTTGGCAATGATGCCAACGGGGTATCCCATAATGTGTGCAAATCCTGTTA
>SKOK01000261.1 GCA_007120085.1 Bacteroidales bacterium
GACACGAAGAACAAAGAATAGGCAAGCGATTGGCTTGAAGAGGATGGCATCCTGGGCTTAAATTGCCCACTTCAGCCAGATGGCACCCCAGGTAAATCCACCTCCAAAGGCGGTCAGGATGATGTTGTCGCCTTTTTTAAGCTGATTTTCATAATCCCACAGGCAAAGTGGAATGGTGGCATTGGTGGTATTACCATACTTTTGAATATTGACCATCACCTTTTCAGCAGGTACACCCATTCGGCGTCCTGTTGCCTCAATAATGCGCATATTGGCCTGGTGAGGCACCAGCCAGGTGATGTCATCAGGCGAAAGCTGGTTTTGCCTGAGCAAGCTTAACGACACATCTGCCATTTTGGTAACGGCAAACTTAAATACCGCCTGGCCTTCCTGGTAAACATAGTGCTCCCTTGCATCAATGGTTTCGTGGGTTGGTGGCTTTAGCGAACCCCCGGCCTTCATATGCAGGTGTATGTGCCCTGCACCATCGGTTTCAAATTTATGATCTATAACACCCACGTCCTCAGTGGTGGGCTCAAGCAATACGGCACAGGCGGCATCACCAAAAATCACGCAGGTTTGCCTGTCGGTATAGTCAACGATGGATGACATTTTATCGGCTCCTACCACCACTACTTTTTTGTACTTACCTGACTCTACATAGTTGGCAGCCGCCACCAGGGCATAAATAAAACCGGAACAAGCTGCATTCATATCATAACTGAAAGCATTTTTTATGCCGGCTTTATGGCTGATGAGGTTGGCAGTTGCCGGAAACTTCATGTCGGGGGTAACCGTTGAGCAGACCAGCAAGTCGATCTCGTCGGGAGATATGCCGCGTTTTTCAAGCAATCCCCGAACAGCTTCGGTGCCCATATCGGAAGTAGCAAGGCCTTCACCTTTCAGTATCCTGCGCTCCTTGATCCCCGTGCGGGTTGATATCCACTCATCAGTGGTATCCACCATCTTTTCCAGTTCCTGATTCGTTAATATGTAATCTGGCAAATATCCATTTATGGCCGTAATGGCGGCTTTGATTTCAGTCATAACAAAAAACAAGTTAAATTTAAAAAGCTAAGCATCTTCGTTGGAGAAGTATTTGCCCTGGGTGTATTTTTCCATAGCCTGGCGGATGTGTTCATCGATGCCTGCTTCATACACGTTTTTGGAATGCAGTATCATATTCTTAATGGCAACGTCATTTGAGATGCCATGCCCTATCAGCACAGCACCATTTACCCCTAATATGGGGGTTCCTCCATAGTTTTCATAATTGAACCTGGCAAAAAACTCATCCTGCAAGCCACGTTTCATAATCATCCTGAACATTCCCTCAATGCTCTTCAGAACGATATTCCCGGTAAAGCCGTCGCAAACCACCACATCAGCCTTGTCTTTGAAAAAGTCACGGCTTTCAATGTTGCCAATGAAGTTGTAGTCGGTGCTGTCTTTCATGAGGCGGTAGGCTGACTGGCAAAGCAGGTTGCCCTTGTCGGGCTCTTCTCCAATATTGAGCAGCCCAACCTTTGGGTTATTTATCCCATACACATATTCAGCATAAATGGAGCCCAGCAGGCCGAACTGGTAGAGCACGTCAGGCTTTGTATCGGGGTTGGTACCCACATCAATTAAAACGCCTACGCCACCATCCTCTTTCGGGATAATGGTGGTGGTAGCAGGGCGGATGATTCCCTGGATGGCATTAACGCTGTAAATGGAGCCAACAAGCATGGCTCCGGTATTTCCGGCACTTGAAAAGGCATCGATCTTGCCGGCCTTGAGCATTTTAAAACCAAGTGAGATGCTTGAATCAGGCTTGCGCGCAAAGGCCTTGGTAGGCGACTCACCCATTTCAATCACTTCAGAAGCGTGCACGATATCAAACACACTGGCATCGGCATTTGCTTTATTGAGGCGCTTAAGAATCTGTGCCTCATCTCCAAACAACACAATGCGGTCATTATCGGGTATTTCCCTTGCGGCCAGCAATGCTCCTGCAATAGTAGCATCAGGCGCAAAGTCGCCTCCCATGACGTCAAAACCAATTTTCATTTCTCTTGTGTTGGTGAGCAACCAGGGTTCATTGGACGTTTATACTGCCGCCGACTTTTCAACAGCCATTTTGCCGCGATAAAACCCGCATTCAGGGCATACACGGTGCATCAGCTTGGTTGCATTGCAATTTGAACAGGTTGTCAAAGAAGGCTCAACGGCTTTGTAATGTGTGCGCCTTTTGTCCCTGCGTGTTTTCGAAATCTTACTCTTTGGATGTGCCATAACAATTGTATATTACGTTAATTCTGTGTTTTATCATTCTTAAATTGAAGCGATCTCAGAGCATCCCATGTTGAAGATGCTGCGGTATTATCATCATCCTGCCCTTTTGACCCGGGCGAATGCTTTTTCATGTTTTCTATCATCTCCTGGTTGCATTCCGAATTGCCCTGCTCATCATCAGGGTGCGCACGCCTGATTGGCAACCCCAGGTGCAGAAACTCATAAACGAGTTGTGCAATGTCAAAATGGCTGTCGCCATAAGGAATCACAACGACATCCTCACTTTGCTCTGTATAATTGTCACCAAACTTTACAAACAAACGCTGAGCCTGATCAACCGGCTGCCTGTAACGCTCCAGGCAACGGTTGCAATCGAGCCCAACCCAGCCGCTGAACACAAAGTCAAAAACCAGCATATTGGTCTCTTTCTCCAATCCGAGATCAAGACGAACGGCACATTCACTAATCTCTGACTGCTCAAAACAGTCAAAGAATTCTTTGTTAATATCAAACCGGAATTGGTGATTTCCTAATGAAAGTCCCGTAAAACCAATTTTATATGAATGCAAAGGGTCCACCTACAACTCGTTTTTTAAAAGTCTGCAAAGATAAAACGAATGTGTGAAATAAAAAAGCTATTTGAATGCTTTTTCAAGCAATGCATCTCCATCCAGCCTCAGACGATGAAAATATGCGGGAACTTCCTTCCCTGTAAGTTCGTTCACATAAAGCTTTGCAAGATACTGCCCAAGCATGAACCCCTGTCCCCTTAGGCCAAGGAATAACCCCTTTTCAGCATCAACAATCATCCGTGGTTCGATGTAGTAGCCTGCCCACAAAGCCTGAAATCCAACTGCAGATATCTCAGGTATCCAGTCCACAAATATTTCTGAAACGATCTCGGCAAACTCCCTGGAGTTGATCTTCACGTCTTTGTCTGTCTCCAGCGGTTCCACCCCGGGCGATGCACAGCCAATTACCTGCCCGGTATCGCCCAGCTGCTGACCGTAAACTGCCGTAAAGCCTTTGTAATTGCGGCGATCGATCAGCATATCCAATGGTTTCCCATCGATGCCCAGCATGGGCAATCGACGGGTTATGAATGCCTGGTGTTTGACGGGGTACAAACCTGTTTCAATGTCAAGCATCTGGGCAAAACGGGCGCCCTGGTCTCCCAAAGCATTAATAAACAGCGGCGTATGATACTCAACGTATTCACCATCGTGGGTAAAGACAGTGGCTTTATACATCTCCCCATTTTTGGATACCTCCACCAGGCGGGTGTCTTCCATCAACGTGCCGCCGGCATTTATCCCCAGTTGACGCAGTGCCTCAATCACCTTGCCGGGCGTAGCCTGCCAGCATTCGCTGGTTTTAAGGGCAGCCAGGTATTTGTTTTTGCTGGTGTTGAAATAGGGAGATATCTCTTTTCTGAAGTGTGATGGCTCAATGATCCGGGCTTTTTGCCAGGCCATGGATTCTTCCAGTGCTTTGTACATTACTTCATCATGGGCAAAAGTAATGTAGTTGATCAGCCGGAAGTCGATGTTGGCCTTTTGCTGGAGCTCTCCAAACATTTCGAGGTTGTGGCGGGCAATGTCGGTCAGCTCAGGCAGGCTGAATACCGGCCGGCCACCGGCAATGTTTCGCCACGAGCTGCCAAAGCCCTGGTTGAGCAGAACCGGGTTGTAGCCCTCCTGGGCCAGAAACCGGAACAATGCACTGCCGCCGATGCCGCCACCAGCCACCAGCGCTTTCACCTCTATGACCTTGCGGGCCTGCTTATGCAAGCTTGTAACAATATGGTCTTTCCCATCCGCAGGATACATTTCACCAATGGTGATCTGGTTCGACATGGGCGCCCTGGGCGTTGAACCGCCAATGAGCCTGATACCCCTGGGCCGCAGATTCATCCTGAGGCGCTGTATGCAGCGCTTGCCACGGCAAGGCCCCATACCCAGATGTGTGGTATGCTTGATCTCTTCAACCGAAATGAACTTTCGGTCGCCTATGACCTGTAATACCTCATCAAACTCTACATCATCACAATGGCACATGTAGAACGAATCATCCAACGCTTCTCTATAAGGCTTTAAAGACAATGGTTCAGGATAGTCACGCCGTATCATGAATCCACGCACCTTCAGACAATCCTCAGCATCCATCCCATCAGCCTTAACGCGGGCAATGTGTGTCAGGTTAGGTTTGCGCATCACCCGCTGTATCACCCCTTCACCAAGGATGTTCGCATCGTTGTCCACCAGGTAAACCTCCTCCCCTTCTTCCATGTCAAACTCTATGGGCAGGAAAAATATGCCACGCTTAAGATTGTAGCCAAAGATGGCCAGTCCCGGACATTGATACACGCAGTCCATGCAACCGACACATTTGGCGAAGTCAATTTCGGGCACCGTGCTGGTAGAAGACTTGGTGATGGCGCCATATTTGCACGCGAAGGCACAGGGGTTGCAGGCAAATCCGTACAGGCAGTCGATCAGCACAAATGGCTTGTCCATCCTTTCTACATCGGGCATAAAAGGCGCATCAATCACTTTAACCGGGTGCTGTTGCGAATCGATGTACTCCTTGGAGACCAGCAGATAGTCATCATAACTGAAGCGCTGCTTCAGATTTTCCAGGATCTCATATGCCACCTGCTTGCCACGCAGCACGGCAGTTGTACCTTCACCGATCCGTATGGCATCGCCGGCACCATAGCAGTGGCGGCCAAACATCTCACGGCCTTTTTCGAGCAAGACGTCATCAGGCATCAGGCCGGTGCAGATGTTGATGGCGTCGATGCCATCAATCACCTTCTCAGTGCCTTCGATGGGGTTAAAGTTTTTTGCTTCAGCGACAACGGCACCGCTGATTCCGTCGCCCGCGGCGTTAGGAATGGCTTCGAGCAACATGTGGTTTAACAGTATGGGAATGCCCAGCCGGCGTACCCTGTTGGCCTGCACGGGGAAGCCACCCTCATGCGGCATGGCCTCCAGAATGGCCTTTACCCTGGCACCCGCCTGGGCAAGCTGATAACTGGTGAGGTATCCGATGTTGCCTGCACCAACGGTGAGGATGTTTTTTCCCAGCAGCGTAAGCTCGGTATTCATCATCTTCTGGATAACGGCCGCCGTGTAAACCCCTGGCAAATCGTCGTTATGGAAGGTAGGCAGGAAAGGCACTGCGCCCGTAGCCACCACAAAGTGATTGCAGTCGATGTAAAAGATCTCGTTGGTTTTGAAGTTTTTGGCAGCCACACGCCTGCCTTCAAAAATATCCCATACCGTGCTGTTGAGCAGTATGCCCGAATGATCATCGCCGGCCAGGGTTTTGGATATCTCAAAACCACGCATGCCCCCATATTTTTTCTCTTTCTCAAAAAAGAAAAACTGGTGCGTCTGCATATTAAACTGCCCCCCGATCTCCGCATTGCTGTCAACAACAATGTTGCTGATGCCATGATCGTTAAGTATCTCGCGGGCTGCGAGACCGGCAGGACCGGCACCCACAATCACCACCTGCGTTTTATACACCCTGAGTCCATCCTGCTTATGAAAAACAGACGCCTCAGCAACAAAATCAGCAGGAATCTCTGCCACCCGGGTCACATGGTCAACAGGTGTAATGCAGATGCGCTTCACCTCCCCATCCACAAGCATTTCGCAGGCACTGCACTTGCCAATGCCACACTCCAGGCTGCGGCTGCGGTTTTTAACGCTGTGGCTGTGTATCGGATAGCCGGCCTGGTGCAAGGCGGCAGCAATGGTAAAACCCTTTTCTCCGGTTATGGTCTTGCCCTGGTATTCAAAAACATGCCTGTCAGACACAGGAACATGTAAAATGGGATGCTTGGTTATTTTGCTCATTTTGAGGAATTATGCTTGTATTTGCAAACTGATTTACAAAAAAACAACTAACAGAAAACATTTTAACCGCAAAGTTAATTATTTCACAACGTTCTGCGGCAAAATCCCTAATTTTGAGTTATTCTAAATACAAGCAACGAATTCCTGTTGCTTCATATCCACAATTTTTATATCTTGCAGGGTGAAACGGTGAAAACAAAGTTCTTTTACAGACAGGTTGATGATTATCACAAAATTTGCGACAATCTGCGAGAACAAATAAAGTTACACAGAGTAACACAGAGTAATTCACATCTGTCCCGCCCATGCGGAAGAGTCTCACAGAGACAAAACTCTGTGCAACTCTGTGTCAAACTCTGTGGAACTCTGTGAAACAAAATAAACACAAATCATTGAAAAACAATACATAACGCAATTATAAACACATGAAACACCCATGCCAAAGCTTTTGACACACAGGGGGATGATTATGCAAACCCGAGGTTAGAGGTTTGAGGTTAGAGGTTTGAGGTTAGA
>SKOK01000326.1 GCA_007120085.1 Bacteroidales bacterium
CTTCCAGAAGCACTTCTGTCATCAGCTTGACATTGTTGTCGGGCACCCTGGCAAAGAAGGTTCCTTGTGCACCCAGTACGAGTCCGGATACTGTAAACGGATGTTCGATGGTGCCATAGGGGGATGTCTTGGTTACGGTGCCAATGGGTGTTGTGGGTGAGAACTGCCCTTTGGTGAGTCCATATATCTGGTTGTTAAAGAGCAGGATGTTGATGTCTATGTTGCGTCGCAGGACGTGTATGAAGTGGTTCCCGCCGATGGCCATGGAGTCGCCGTCGCCGGTTGCCACCCATATGCTGAGCCCGGGGTTGGCAACCTTTAATCCGCTGGCAATGGCCGCTGCACGACCGTGGATGCCATGAAAACCGAAGGTGTCCACATAATAGGGGAAGCGGGATGAGCATCCTATTCCGGACACCATCGCAAAATTCTCTTTTTTATATCCGATCTTGGGAAACACATTGCTTACGGCGGCCAAAATGGCATGAGCACCGCATCCGGGGCACCATTTTACCATCTGGTCGCTGACGAAGTCCTGCTTTGTTAACTCGACGGGCGATTGAGCTATGCTATTTTTGATTAACATGATTCTCCTCCAATAAGTTAATAAATGTATCATTAAGTTCCTGCACGTGGAAAGGCAGGCCCTGCACCTTGTTGTATTGCAGATAGGTGAACTCAGGGTATTGCATGCGCAGGTAATTGACAAACTGGCCGTTGTTCAGCTCACACACGACGATCTTTTTAAATCCTTCCAGTATTTGTCGTGTGTTTTTTGGAAGGGGCTTGATGTAATTAAACTGAGCATGGCTTATGTTGTATCCTTCTTCACGCATTTTTGCCACGGTTGACCTGAGGGCGCCTTCGGTGCCACCCCATCCTACGACCAGCAGCTCGCCGGTGTCTTCGCCATACACTTCCTGCAGCGGGATGTAGTCGCCGATGCGGAACACTTTTTCTTCCCTGATATTGACCATCAGCTGGTGGTTCAGGGGGTCCGTTGAGACGTTGCCATCGATGTTGGTTTTTTCCAGTCCGCCAATGCGATGTCTGAGCCCATCTACGCCGGGCACGGCCCATTTACGCACCAGGGTATTTTCGTCGCGGCGGTAGGGTTTGTAGTTTTTGTCATTAGGGTCGGCCATGGGTGGGTTGATGTCAGGCAGGTCGTTCACATCGGGGATCCTGAACAGCTCTGAGCCAAAGCCGAGGTATCCATCGGTAAGCAGGATGACGGGTGTCATATGCTCCAGCGAGTACTTGGCTGCCATATAGGCTTTATAAAAACAGTCGGCGGAGCTGGAAGCGGCCATGACCATCAGGGGACATTCGCCGTTGCGGCCAAAGAGGGCCTGCATCAGGTCTGATTGTTCACTTTTGGTAGGCATTCCTGTTGAAGGGCCTGCGCGCTGCACGTTTACAATCACCAGGGGCAGCTCGGTGATCACGGCCAGGCCGATGGCTTCGCTTTTGAGCGACAAGCCGGGGCCTGAAGTGGTGGTAACGGCCATTGAGCCGGCAAAGCTGGCGCCTATGGCGGAGCATATGCCTGCTATCTCATCTTCAGCTTGGAACACCCTTGCTCCTAATGATTTGTGTTTTGATAATTCCATCAGGATTTCCGTGGCCGGGGTGATAGGGTAGGACCCCAAAAACAGCGGTCGCCCGCTGCGCTCCGATGCTGCCAGCAGACCCCAGGCCGTGGCAATGTTGCCGTGGATGTTGCGGTAAAGGCCCTTCTGCATGGGTGCCGGACCGATGTTGAAAGTTGTCTTGATGGCCTCGGTGTTGTCGGCGAAGTTGTAACCGGCACGCAAAGCACTCTGGTTCGCCAGGACAACTTTGGGCTTGCCTTCAAACTTTTGTTTTATGAAGTTGAGGGGTTTCTCCAGATCACGTCCGAAAAGGTAAAACATCAGACCAAGCACAAACATGTTTTTAGTCCGTTCGGCCAGCCGCTTGTCAACGCCCAGATCAACCAAACTCTCTTTCGTGAGCTCTGTGATGGGTGCTTTGATCACATGATAAGCATCCAGCGAGCCATCATCCAGGGGACTCACAGTGTAACCCGCCTTTTCGATGGCCTTTTGTTCAAATGTTGATGAGTCGATTACCAATGTAGCCCCCGGTTTTGCCCACTTCAGGTTGGACCTCAGTGAGGCGGGGTTCATCGCTACCAGTACGTCACACATGTCGCCGGTGGTGTAAATCTTTCTTTGGCCCATGTGGACCTGGAAACCACTTACACCGGCTATGGTGTTGTGCGGTGCGCGAATCTCAGCTGGAAAATCAGGGAAAGTAGCCAGGTCGTTGCCGGAAATGGCAGCCACGTCAGAGAATAAGGTTCCCGTTAACTGCATGCCATCACCGGAGTCACCCACAAACTTTACGACCACATCTTCCGGTGCAACAATTTTTTCTTTCGTTACCGTCATAATATGGAATTTGTTTTCAGGAAAAGCATCCTGCATTATCAAATTGTTAACAAAAAATTAATGCTGCGAAGTTAAGGGTTTAATCATTATTAAATAAAAAAATCATTAATACTTTTTCTTAAAAAAGAGGGAATAAGCTGCAGGATGCCACCTGGAAATGCAATATTTATTTAAAACAATTTCAAATTACGCCTTAGCTAAAGAAATATGATTGTTGTGTTATAAAAGCCATTATATTTGCAGTGGAAATTAACCCAATTTAGAAACCTAAAATCACTTAGAAATGGCTTATATTATTAATGATGACTGCACAGCTTGTGGTAGCTGCATTGACGAATGTCCGGTTGATGCAATTACTGAAGGTGACATTTATGTAATTGACCCTGATGTATGCACAGATTGTGGTGCATGTGCTGACGTTTGCCCGGTTGAAGCGATTCATCCCGAATAAGACCTGTCTGACCGGATACGTTCCGGGTCAGAAAACGACAAAGCCCGTATTACAAGATACGGGCTTTTTTTTGTGTTTACGTGTATGTTGAATTGTCAAATTGTTTGATTGTTGCATTAGCATCCTCAAAATGTTATTGTAGGTTGGTTTAGGCCATTTCAGCATCTTTGACCACCTTTGCGGAGATGCGGATGCTGATCTCATAAAGCACGAAGAGTGGCAGGCCGACCATGATCTGGCTGAAGACGTCGGGAGGTGTGATAAGCGCGGCTACGGCAATGATGATCACAAAGGCAAGCTTGCGCTGCTTGCGCATGGTTTCGGGGGTTAGCAGGCCCACCTTGCTGAGGAAGTATACAAATATTGGAAGCTCGAACAGCAAGCCCGTGGCCAGGGTGATGGTGGTTACCGTGGTTATGAAAGAGCGCAGGGCAATGTGGTTTTCAACCAGTCCGCTGACCTGGTATGATCCCAGGAAGTTGATCGATAGCGGTACGATCAAGAAGTACGCAAAGAGTACGCCCGTGAGGAATAGTCCTGAGATTACTATTACGGCACCACGGGAGTTGGCCTGCTCTTTAGGCTTCAGCCCCGGACGTATAAAGCGCCAAAACTCCCATACAATGTAGGGGATGGCAATGATGATGCCTAATATGAGTGACACCACGATGTGGGTGGTGAACTGCCCGGCAAGGTCAATGTTGATAAGCTTTACGGGATCGGCATTGATGCAAAGCGCCGGTATCGAAAGCCGCTCTGAAAACCAGCAAAAAACACGGTTGGTGAGGAAGTAAGCCTCCTTAGGTGCCAGTATGACCTTTGTGAAAATGAAGTCCTTGGCGACAAATGCGGCAATGGCAAACACCACAATCGCCATCGACGACCTGATGAGGTGCCCGCGCAACTCTTCAAGGTGCCCCCAGAAAGTCATGGTGCCATCCGTAGTGCGATCGTAAGGCGATTTTTCCGTACCCACAGCTGTTGTTTAAAATTCAGAAATGCAAAAATACAGCAAAACAGTTAATAATTTATGGTTTCTAATTTCTAATTTCTAATTACAATTAGTAACCAGTAATTAGTAACCAGTAATCCGTTGTTCCGAACTTTTGTTCGCTGTGGTTGTTATTCATTCATAAAAATAAAACCCATTAAACAAGACCATTATGAACAATGCACAGTTTTACTACACCCGGCCGCAGAACGAGCCGGTTTATGAATACAGGCGGGGCACGCCCGAGCGCATCGCCCTGGAAGAGGAGCTCAAGCGCCAGAGTGGCATAGAAGTGGAAATCCCGCTGATCATTGGTGGCAAGGAAGTGCGTACCGGCAACACCGGCAAGGTGGTGATGCCCCACGATCACAATCACGTGCTGGCCACCTATCACAAGGCCGGCGAAAAGGAGGTGCGCATGGCCATAGATGCCGCGATGAAAGCCCATCTGCAGTGGGCGGAGATGTCGTGGGTGGAGCGTACTTCCATTACGCTGAAGGTGGCGGCACTGGTGACCACAAAATACCGTGCGCTGATGAATGCTTCCACGATGCTGGGACAGAGCAAGAATGCCTACCAGGCCGAAATTGAGGCTGTGTGTGAGCTGGCGGACTTTATCCGTTTCAACGCCCATTACATTTCTGAGATTTATAACGACCAACCACATTCAGAGATTGGCAACCTCAACCGCGTGGAGTACCGTCCGCTCGAAGGCTTTGTGTTTGCCGTGAGTCCGTTTAATTTCACAGCCATCGCTTCCAACTTATCGCTGGCACCGGCAGCACTCGGAAATACCATCGTATGGAAGCCATCTACAACATCCCTGCTCTCGAATTACTACCTTATGCAGATTCTGAGGGAGGCTGGAATGCCGGATGGCGTGATCAACTTCATCCCGGGCAGCGGTAGCATGATTGGTGATATCGTATTGAAAGACAAAGACCTGGGTGGTGTTCACTTTACTGGATCCAACGGTACCTTCAACACCATCTGGAAGGCCGTGGGCGATAACCTGTCCAATTATAAGTCATACCCGCGGATAGTAGGCGAAACCGGGGGCAAGGACTTTGTGATGGTGCATCCTTCGGCCAATACGGACGAGGTGGCCACTGCACTCGTGCGCGGCGCCTTCGAGTACCAGGGGCAAAAATGCTCAGCTGCATCACGTGCCTACATCCCCCGCTCATTGTGGGAAGAACTCAAAGGCAAGCTTGAGCACAATATCGGGCTGATCAAACAGGGTGATGTGCGCGACTTTTGCAACTTTGTGAATGCCGTTATTGATGAAAAAGCCTTTGACCGCATCATGGGGTATATTGAAAAAGCCAAAAACACCACGGATGCTGAGGTCATCTTTGGCGGCAATGGCGACAAGGCGATCGGTTATTTCATTGAGCCGACGGTGATCCTGGCGAAGGATCCGCATTTTGTAACGATGGAGGAGGAGATCTTTGGGCCGGTGCTTTCCGTCTATATTTATGAGGATGAGGACTTTGACAAGACCCTGGAGCTGGTAAACAGCACTTCGCCTTATGCGCTCACCGGATCGATATTTGCCAGGGAGCGTCATGCAACCATACAGGCTTGCCAGGCATTGCGCTATGCGGCGGGCAACTTCTACTTTAATGATAAGCCGACCGGGGCGGTGGTTGGTCAGCAGCCCTTTGGCGGTTCCCGTATGTCGGGCACCAACGACAAGGCCGGCAGCTATCTGAACCTGTTGCGCTGGATCAACCCGCGCACGGTGAAGGAGACGTTTACGCCGCCTACTGACTTCAGGTATCCGTTCATGTACGAGGAGAAGTGCTACAGGCCAGATTAGGAGGTATTTACAACGTCATCCAGAGTGTTTACTGCTTCAGACCGACATTTCTCCCCGCAAGGGTTTTTGCAGGTATTTTTTGATGCGCGTGGTGCTGTAGCCATTGCCGAGCAGGTACATCAGCTTGGTGATGGCTGCTTCCGTTGTGATGTCGTGGCCGCTGATCACGCCGGCCTCTTCGAGCCAGGCGCTGGTTTCATATTTGCCCTGAACAACTGCTCCGACACGGCATTGGGTTACGTTGAAAATAATCAGTCCGCGCCCGGCAGCTCCCCTGATCATATCCTTAAACCACTTGGCTGTAGGTGCATTCCCGGATCCGTAGGTTTCCATTACCACTGCTTTCAGACCGTCCATTGAAAGTATGGATGACACCACTGACGGGCTTATACCGGGGAACAGCGTGAGCACGGCCATGTTGTTGTCCATGCCGGTGAAGATACGGAACTCCTGGTCGGTGGCTTTGTGTATGGCGGCGGTGTTATACTTGATGTTGACGCCGGCCCGGGCAAGCACGGGATAGTTGTCGGAGTGGAAGGCTTCAAAATGTTCGGCGTTGTGCTTGTGTGTGCGGTTGCCCCGGTAGAGCTGGTATTCAAAGTAAATACATACCTCGGGCACGATGGCACGCCCGTCTTTCCTGGCTGCTGCGATTTCTATGGCCGTGATGAAGTTTTCTTTGCCGTCGGTGCGGATCATGCCTATGGGCAGTTGTGAACCGGTGAGGATAACAGGCTTTGAAAGGTTTTCGAGCATAAAGCTTAGGGCTGATGCGGTATAGGCCATGGTGTCAGACCCATGCAGGATCACAAAGCCATCGTAAACTTCGTAGCGCTCTTCGATCAGCTTTGCCAGCTGCACCCAAACGGCCGGATCCATGTTTGACGAGTCGATGATGGGGTCATAGGAGA
>SKOK01000245.1 GCA_007120085.1 Bacteroidales bacterium
AACTGGGGCGGACCTTACAGATCAACCCAAACATAAAATTTTTAACCTTTTTATTCTTCCTTCCAGCTTCAAACTTCTAACTCTAACTCCTACCTCTAACTTCCAACTTCTAACTTCCAGCTTCCAGCTTCGAACTTATTCCAGCTTCCAGCTTAATGTAGCCATTCCCCCAAATGCCTCATGATGACATCTGTTGCGCCCTTTTTTGATTCTACATATTGAAGACAGGTTTGCGTGCATTGTTGCAGTCGCTTTTTATCAGCCAGTAAAGCTTTCACCTGCTGCTTCAATTGACTGTCAGTCTCAAATTTGAACGCCCCCCCTTTGCTGATCAAATCCCGCGCTTCGGCAAATTTGTGATAATTGGGTCCAAAAAATACCGGCAAACCAAAGGTTGCAGCTTCGAGGATGTTATGGATACCCTGGCCGAAACCACCGCCAATAAGGGCAATCCCTCCATATTGATAAAGGTGAGAGAGCTTGCCGATCGAATCAATGATCAGCACCCTGGCATCCGTATCGATGGTTCCGCCGGCTGCGAAGGATTTGGCCAGCTGCGAATGCCTGATACTTCCCGAACCTGCAAGTGCCTCAATATATTTAAGCCGTTCTTCGTTTACTTCGTGTGGTGCAATGATCAATTTCATTGATATTGACGCATCCTCGAGGAGTGGTTTCAGGGCCTGCTCATCCCTGGGCCAGGTGCTGCCAGCTATCATTACCACATCATCACCTGCAAATGCAGCCACTTCAGGAAATGCTTCGGGCGATTGCCCCAGGCGCCACACCCTGTCAAACCTTGTATCTCCACTAACTACTGAATTCGCAATGCCATAGGTTTTCAACAATTGGGAGGAGGCTTCATCCTGAACAAAAAAGCATTTAATCATTTTCAAATGCTTCAGGAACCATTTCCCCCAGGGGCGAAAAAAGTACTGATCCATACGAAATATGGCTGAAATCACCACCATCGGGATCTGCCGCTTGTTTAACGCTGCGATATATGTAAACCAGTATTCATACTTGACAAAAACAGCCATCCGGGGGTTCCAGGTGTCAAGAAACCTGCGCACGTTGGCAGCAGTGTCCAGCGGCATGTAAAACACCCGGTCAGCACCCGCATAATTTTTCCTGACTTCGTAACCACTCGGTGAAAAGAAGGTCAGCAATACATACCACCCCGGATATTCCTGTCTGAACCGTTCAAGCACAGGCCTCCCCTGCTCAAACTCTCCAAGGGATGAACAGTGAAACCAGATCACGGGCTGCCTTTTGTCATTATCAAAATCCTCGCGGGCAGCCGCTTGCATCCTTAACAACAAACCCCTGCGACCAGCCAGCCATAAACGGGCTTTCTCAGAGAAAAAAGAAGCAATATATATTCCCAGATAATATGTCCGGACAAAAAGCTTGTATGAAAGACGCATGGATTTTTCTTTTTGTTGACCAAAGATAGACAATGTTTTTTTGCTGAAACAAACAAGACAGATTAAAAACAATCACGTTGTGGCTTGAAATATTTTTATCTTTGTGCCTCAAAAGCTTGAATTTAACTATTTATAACAATACAATCTTTCTTCTTTCCTTATGAGAAAAATCCAAATGGTGGACCTGAAGCGCCAATACGAAAACATTCAGGATGAAATAGATGCGGCTGTTCTAGATGTAATTCGCTCCACACAATACATCAATGGACCCGAGGTAAAAGCTTTTCAGAAAGAACTTGAAGCTTATCTTGGCGTCAAGCACGTCATTCCGTGTGCCAATGGCACGGATGCACTGCAAGTTGCGATGATGGCTTTAGACCTTAAGCCAGGGGATGAGGTGATCACCACCACATTCACCTTCGTTGCAACAGTTGAAGTAATTGCCTTGTTAGGTTTGACGCCCGTGCTGGTTGATGTTGATCCCGAAACTTTCAACATCGATCCGGAAGCCCTCAAAAAAGCCATCACACCAAAAACAAAAGCAATTGTGCCGGTGCACCTTTTTGGCCAGTGTGCACACATGGAATCACTCATGAAAATTGCCAAAGCCCACAACCTCTATGTGATCGAGGATACTGCCCAGGCCATTGGCTCCGATTATCATTTTAATGATGGCAGCAGTAAAAAGGCAGGCACCATCGGACACATAGGCTGCACATCATTTTTCCCGTCAAAAAATTTAGGGTGCTATGGTGATGGTGGCGCCATTTTTACCAACGATGATGCCCTGGCAGGCAAAATGCGCGTGATTGTCAATCATGGCATGGAAGTGCGCTACTACCACGATTCAGTGGGTGTCAACTCAAGACTCGACAGCATTCAGGCGGCCATACTGCGTATCAAGCTGAGAAGGCTTGATAGCTATGCAAAAGCCCGGCTGCAGGCTGCAGAGTACTACGATAAGGCCTTTGCAAATCACCCCGGACTGCAAACACCGGTAAGGAGCCCGTTTACAAGCCACGTTTTTCATCAATATACCCTGAAAACCACGGGCGTTAATCGCTTTAAACTGCAAGAATACCTTATGGAAAGGGATATACCGGCAATGGTATATTACCCTGTACCCATGCATATGCAAAAAGCCTATGATGACCCGCGCTACCGCAAAGGCGACTTCCCTGTTTCGGAAGCACTCAGCGAAAGCGTGATCTCGTTGCCCATGCATACGGAGCTGGATAAGGAACAATTAATACATATAGTTAATATGGTATTGGACGGAATGGAGGCGAGTAAGGTTTAGATACAGGCACTGGGCACCAGCGATATAAAGACAAAAAATGCCCTGTCTCAACAAACAAAACCACTATGAGTGAAATCAAAAAAAAATCAGATTATTCGTTTCATGAGAGCGCAGTAATCGATCCGGGTTGCAAAATTGGAGCCGGCACAAAGATCTGGCATTTCACACACATCATGCCTGGTTGTGAGATCGGCGAAAACTGCAACTTTGGCCAGAATGTTGTGGTCTCGCCCGGGGTGAAATTAGGCAGAAACGTTAAAGTACAGAACAATGTATCTATTTATACAGGTGTGATTTGTGAAGATGATGTGTTCCTTGGGCCTTCAATGGTGTTTACAAACATTGTAAATCCCAGAAGTGCTGTCATTCGCCGCGACGAATATGTGACAACCCTGGTGAGGAAGGGCGCCACCATTGGTGCCAATGCCACCATCGTTTGTGGCATCGAGATCGGCAAGTTTGCCTTTATCGGCGCCGGTGCCGTCGTAATCAGGGATGTGCCCGCCTATGCGCTTGTGGTAGGCAACCCTGCCAAACACATTGGCTGGATGAGCGAATACGGGCATCGCCTGCAGTTTGATGCCAAAGGCCAGGCCACTTGCCCTGAAAGCAAAAAAAAATATATACTGGAAAATAACCAGGTTAGAAAAATCAGTTAATTCAATAAATAATTTAATATGGATATTTACAAGAAACTCATCAACAAAGAAGCAGTCCTGTCAGTGGTCGGACTGGGATACGTCGGATTGCCCATCGCACTGGAGTTTGCCCGAAAGATTAAAGTCATTGGTTTTGACATCCGTGAAGACCGTGTAGAGCTGATGAGAAAAAACATTGACCCGAATCACGAGCTTAACTCATCAGCTTTTGAAGGGTGCGACATAGAGTTCACCACCAACCCGGAAGACCTGAAAAAGGCAGCCTTTCACGTGGTGGGTGTTCCAACCCCAATCGATAATCATAACCTGCCTGACTTGCGGCCTCTAATTGCAGCAACGCGTTCAGTAGCTAAAATACTCAAACCCGGCGATTATGTTGTTTATGAGTCAACTGTTTACCCTGGCTGCACGGAGGAAGACTGTGTGCCACTGCTGGAAGAAATATCCGGGTTAACCGTTTGCAAGGACTTTAAAGTGGGGTTTTCACCGGAGCGCATCAACCCCGGCGACAAAGTAAATACACTCGCAACCATTACAAAAGTTGTATCCGGCTGCGACAACATTTCTCTTGACAACATTGCCAAAACCTATGAGCTCATCATTACCGCTGGTGTGCACCGTGCTGCAAAAATCAAAGTGGCCGAGGCAGCAAAAATCATTGAAAACACCCAGCGTGATGTCAATATCGCCCTTATGAACGAGCTGTCAATCATTTTCAACCGAATGGGTATCAACACTTACGAAGTACTTGAAGCTGCAGGGACCAAGTGGAACTTCCTGAAATTTTACCCCGGACTCGTTGGAGGTCACTGTATTGGCGTTGACCCCTACTACCTGGTTTATAAAGCCAAAGAATTCAGATACCATCCGCAAGTGATCAACTCGGGGCGTTTTGTAAACGACTCCATGGGCTTTTATGCTGCCAAGCAACTTGTTAAAAAGCTGATCGCTGCCGGCAAGAACATCCTCGATACCAAAGTATTGGTGATGGGCGCCACCTTTAAAGAGAATGTAACCGACATACGCAACTCCAAGGTTGCCGACCTTATATCCGAGCTGCAAAGCTACGGCGTAATGGTTGATGTAACCGACCCTCATGCAGATGCAAAGGAAGTTGAAGAAGAGTACGGCTTCTCCCTGGTAGATCAGTTCGACCACAACTATGACGCCGTGGTGGTGGCAGTCAACCATGATGAATACCTTGATCATACTGAAGAAGATTTCAAGAAAATCCTGAAAGACAACGGTAATGGCATCCTCATTGATATCAAAGGCATTTACCGGGATAGAATAAAGGAGCTGACTTACTGGAGCCTTTGATCAATGAGCAAATGTGCTAATTTGTAAATGTGAAAATGTGCAGATTTTTGATTGCTGATTGTCTGCTTGAAGTTCGAAGTTTGAAGCTTGGGGTCAGAAGTTGGATTAGAGGTTTAGAAATTCATAAAAATGATAATCCAATATCTAACATCCAGCATCTAACATCTAATATCCATATTGCGTCTTGGACACAAGCACAATACTAAGACATACAAACACTTATACAAACATTAACAAATGAGAAAGATTCTTGTTACTGGCGGCACCGGCTACATTGGGTCACACACCGTTGTCGAGCTGCAGAAAAGTGGCTTCGAGCCGGTAATCATCGACAACCTGTCAAATTCGAATGCAAAGATCGTTGACCTGATTGCTCGCATAACCGGCAGGAAGCCTTTGTTTGAGAAACTCGATATGTGCGACCTTCCAGCATTGCAGTCGTTTTTTGAGAAGCATGATGATATCGCCGGGGTGATCCATTTTGCTGCTTACAAAGCTGTGGGTGAATCGGTTAACAACCCTCTGAAGTACTACCGCAACAACATCGTTTCCTTGCTGAACCTGCTGCAATGTATGGAGATGTTACAACATAAGAACCTGGTCTTTTCGTCTTCGTGTACGGTATATGGACAGCCAGACAATTTGCCGGTGACCGAACTTGCACCTGTAAAACCAGCCATTTCGCCATATGGTAACACAAAACAAATTGCCGAGGAAATCATCCGCGACACTGTTTCACAACAGGACATCATGGCCATATCGCTGCGTTACTTTAACCCAATCGGTGCCCACGAAAGCGGCCTGATTGGCGAACTGCCGCTTGGTGTGCCTGACAACCTCGTACCATACATCACGCAAACAGCCATCGGGAAACGCGAGAAGCTGACCGTGTTTGGAAACGACTACGACACACATGATGGCACATGCATACGCGATTACATCTATGTGAGTGATCTGGCCAAAGCACACGTAGTTGCACTAAATCGGATGCTTGATGAGAAAAATGAACAATCGCATGAAATATTTAATGTTGGAACCGGCACTGGATACAGTGTTTTAGACGCCATCAACTCTTTTGAAAAAACAACCGGTGTAAATCTGAACTGGGCCTTCAGCGACCGGCGGCCTGGTGACGTGGAGCAGGTCTGGGCAGATACCACGCTTGCCAATCTCAAGCTGGGATGGAAAGCAGAGAAAGACCTTGACGTTATGATGGCCACCGCCTGGAAATGGGAACAAACCCTTGCGACCGGCATTATGGAAGCAGGAGGATAGAAGTTGGAAAAAGATAATCTAACATCTAACTTCTACAATCTAACATCCATTCGGTATCTTAGGAATATTACAAACTACAGGAATTCAAATATATACGAAATTATAAACAGATGAAAAAAATCCTGATCACCGGCGGCGCCGGATTCATCGGCTCACACGTAGTAAGGCTGTTTGTGAACAAATACCCCGAAAGCTCGATTTTCAATCTCGATAAGCTGACCTACGCAGGCAACCTGCTCAACCTCACCGATATCGAAAACAAAGCCAATTACCGGTTCGTGAAAGGTGATATCGTTGATGGCCAGTTCATCTTTGACCTGTTTGAAAAACACGGCTTCGACACCGTGATCCACCTTGCCGCTGAATCCCACGTTGACCGATCTATTGCCAACCCCATGGAATTTGTGCACGCCAACGTAACAGGCACGGTGAATCTGCTCAACGCTGCTAAGCACTTCTGGCAGGACAAATGGGAAGGCAAACGCTTTTACCACGTGAGCACCGACGAAGTATATGGCTCATTGGGCGACGAGGGCCTCTTTATAGAATCAACCCCCTACGACCCACGCAGCCCCTACTCCGCTTCCAAAGCTTCCAGCGACCACTT
>SKOK01000325.1 GCA_007120085.1 Bacteroidales bacterium
CGCCTGCATCCCATCCATGGTGACCGCCGGCCACACTACGGAACAGATTATGCCGCACCGCATGGCACACCCATCCTGGCCGTTGGTGACGGCGTGATCACGCGAACCAGCTATACCAGGGGCAATGGCAATTACGTGCGGATCAGGCACAATGCTGTTTATGAAACCCAGTATCTCCATATGTCGCGCTTTGCCACCGGGATCAAACCGGGAGTTAGAGTATCACAAGGTGATGTGATTGGTTATGTAGGAAGTACTGGCCTGGCCACTGGCCCCCATGTATGCTTCCGGTTCTGGAAAAACGGACAGCAGGTTGATCACCTCAGACTCGAATTTCCCAGCGGCGATCCATTGCCTGAAGACTTCATGGATGCGTTTATGGTTGTAAGAGATGGTTATAAAGCCGAACTTGAGAAGGTCGGATCTGATGACATTGCAGAGTTATGATCAATTCACCGGGTTGATTGAGTTTTTTAATTAGCCTCAGTTTTACATAATCGCTGCCCTGACCCTGACCAACTTCTCCAGCAGACTCTCAAGTTTGCTTAGCTTAAGCATGTTTGCACCATCTGATTTGGCTTTTTCCGGTTCCGGGTGTGTTTCTATGAAAAGCCCGTCAACACCTGCTGCAATCCCTGCTTTCGCAATGGTTTCAATGAGATGGGGAAGACCGCCTGTGACACCGGCACCCTGGTTGGGCTGCTGCAACGAATGCGTCACATCCAGAACAACGGGTACGTTATAATCTTGCATAAGCGGTATGCCACGGTAATCGACAACCAGGTCACCATAGCCAAAGGTCGTGCCGCGCTCTGTGAGCATCGTGTGCTGATTGCCGGTTGCAGCAACCTTTTCCACTGCAAAGCGCATCGCTTGCGGTGATAAAAACTGCCCTTTCTTAATGTTTATGACCCTGCCTGTTTCACCAGCCGCTACCAGCAATTCTGTTTGCCTGCATAAAAATGCAGGTATTTGCAGTATGTCGGCATATTCCGCCGCCCGCCTGGCCTCTTCAGCTGTATGTATATCAGTAATTACAGGGATATCAAAGCGTTTTCCTATGCCTTGCAGGACCTCCAGTGCGCGTTTGTCGCCAATGCCAGTAAAACTGTCGAGCCGGGTGCGGTTTGCCTTTTTATAGGAAGCCTTGAAAACATAGGGGATGTCAAGCTTTTTTGTCAGACCAGCGATTTGCCCGGCAATGGCATAGCCCATGTCTTCGTCTTCCAACACGCAAGGCCCCGCAAGCAGAAAGAATTGTCTTTGCCTTCCTGTCTGGTCGGCAAAGATCTTTTTTAAAGTTTCGTGCATGACGAGATTGTTTTCCGTTTAGAAAATACTTTCAATGTCTCCTTTGCCTTCACGGATCATCACCATCTCACTGCCGGTACAATCTATTACCGTTGATGCTTCGTTGTCGCCATTGCCACCATCAATAACCAGGTCAACCAGCGACTCATATTTTTCGTGTATCAGCTCAGGGTCGGTGGTGTATTCCAGTATTTCGTCATCATCATATACTGATGTTGATATGATGGGGTTGCCCAGCTCCCTTACAATTTCGCGGATGATGGAATTGTCGGGGATCCTGATGCCTATCGTCTTTTTGCGGCTCTGGAAAAGCTTGGGAACATTGTTGTTTGCATTGAGAATGAAGGTGTAAGGCCCAGGCAATGCTTTTTTCATTGCCTTATAAACACTCGTGCTGAAAGGCTTTGTAAGGTCTGATATATAGCTCAGATCATGGCAAATCAGTGAAAAATTTGCCTTTTCAGGCTTTATGCCCTTGATCTGCGCAACTCTTTGCACCGCTTTGATCTGGTGCAGGTCGCAACCAATGGCATATACCGTGTCAGTCGGGTAAATGATGACACCGCCCTGCCTGAGGCAGTCCACAACAATCTGTATGAGCCGGTGGCTCGGAGTTTCAGGGTGTATTCTTATAAGCATCTGAGTTTGATTAATGGTTTTCACAAAATTACACTTAATTGGTGGATTTGCAAACAGGCATGCATGGTTTTGTCTGGCCATTTCCATCCTGAATGAATAATGCAGGCTAAATGCTATATGATATGAATACATTAATAATTTAAGTTTTCTTTTGGTAAACATTTTGTATCTTTGCCATGTGTTTAATATTATCACCAGAAAAGCATTATTGGATTATATCCATAAATATCCATCTGCAGCTACAGCCTTGTCAGAATGGTATTATGAATTATTGAAGTGTGATTTTCAAAATTTCAATGATCTGAAAAAGGCATATCCACATGCAAGTTTAGTTGGAGATGACAGGGTGGTTTTTAATATAAAAGGGAATAATTTCCGCTTGGTCGTTCGTATTGTGTTTATCTATAAGACAATACAAATCAAGTGGTTTGGTTCTCATTCTGAATATTCCAAAATCGATGTGCTAAAAGTAAGTTATAATAAGAAACGGCCATGATCTTAAATATTTTAATGATGTGACTTATTCGCTGCCTCAGTTAAAGCTTTAACCTGTTAAACCGCAAAATATACACAATAATATGGAACTAAAGCTCATAAAAAACGAACAGCAATACCAGGAATACCTCGAATGGGTAGACTCGATGTTTGATAAAAAGGTGCCACCTGATTCACCGGAAGGAAAGAAACTTGAGGTTGCATTGTTTTTGATCAAGGAATATGAGGACATCCATTATCGCATTCCTCTCCCGGATCCTATTGATGTCATTAAGTTAAAAATGAAGGAGAAGGGTATTAAAAATAAGGATTTGACCGGTAGGCTCGGCAGCAAGGGTTATGTTTCGATGATACTGAACAGACGTAAGCCGCTCACTCTCAAGACTGCAAAGTGGTTTCACAAAGAATTGAACATACCTGCTGAAGTGTTTTTCTCATGATTTGGCCTTATAACATAATCGCTTTGTAAAGATATGCGTAAACTCATAATCAGCATTCTTTTTCTGTTTTCTGTCATTGTATTCACAAATGCGCTTGCCCACGCAAGTTCTGTGGATTCTTATTATCAAAATGATACGACAACCACCCAATCCCTGCAACTGCAGCAGCGCTTCGCCTTTGATCCTTATCCCGGCGTCCACGCCCAAACAGTTAACGAGATCCTGCAGAAAATTGCAGATGGGATGGGGAAGCTGCGGGTGACTACCAGCTATACATTTAACTTTGAGGTAAATCTTGCAATTCACCAGGTTTCCGCCAACCGGTATCGTTTAACAGCTAATTCCGGGGCTCAAACGGTTACAGGCGATGTGCTTTACCGCGATTTTAGCCTGGCAAAGGTGCTCATCCCCGACAGGGCAGATATGCGCATACAGGTTAATACCCATGATGGTAAACTTCTTGCGGAGCGAACTTTCAAAGCACTGGATATCAGCTCAGAAAATGAAAGTCTTTTTGATATGGCTTTTGCTTTTGATGGCCGCATTGAGGACCTCCGGTTTGAATTTTTGGATGTGTTTTTCTATTATGATGAAAGGATGGATGAGCGATTCGGCTTATGGACCGAAGCCCTTGAGAGCTATTATGCCACCGGCAAGAAGCTGAACCAGGTGAGCAAGCTGATTGATGGTCTTGATACCGCAAAAGTTGAAACCCTGCTGCTTGACGAGTTTAACCTGTGTGAGGCAGAATCTGTTCTGGGCGACATCATGTTTGCCCCTTTCCATCAATGGATTGACTTTCGCGACAATGACCCGGATGGCATTTACCCGGTTTATGAATCTCTGGCATCAGCGGTTGATTCACTGCGATATGCATACAACCAGGCCATAGCAGGAATTGACGACTTATATTACCGGCGCGGTCTTGCTTTATTGGCCGATTCATTGCCGCAGCTGGGCAGGGAGCATTTTTTATCGGCCATAGCTTATAATCCATTTCATATTCCATCGCATCTTGCTCTTTCGCGTATGGATTTGGCCCTCAATGATAGTGTGGCCGCTTTGCAACGAATGGCCAGGGTTTATGAGGTGATGTATCCATTGCCTGATATGAAAGCGAAAACGGATCATTTTACGGACTCCGTTCTTGGTATTTTTTACGATGCTTCCTGGTTGCTGATTACAGAAAGAAGGCATACCGAATCTCTTGATGTGCTGGCCCATGTAGAGGACTTTTGCAGGCAGGCAACCCCCGTATATTATTGTTCACCTCTTTTTAACATGCTGTTCAGGCAATCGCACAGGGGGGTGTATCATTCATTTATTTCTGTGTCGGAACGTTCTTTGCGCAATGACAACCCGACGCTGGCCAGCACTTATCTTCAGAATGCCATACATTATCAGCAAGTGTATTCTGAATACATTGGTGATCATTTTGAAGCGCTTGATTTGTTAGCCAGGGTTTTTACACGTTACCGCATTCAATATGAGTTGAAGATTTTCGCCGAGGACATTGAAGTTGCTGAAAGGTTGAAAGAATCCGCCCGGGTCATCCCCGAAATGCAGCCCGGGTTGCTTGATTATATCGCCGTGAGAGGCACCACGGAGGATATTGGCACAGGTGTGATCAACTATGCCGTATTGGGCTTTCCCGAAGAGAGCTTAACCTTGTTACATCGACTAAGAGACAGGGGCTTGAGTTCGTCTGCTTATGCTTATCATCAGCGATTGGCAGGAGCAGCCTGGGCACGGCAATTGAACATTTCAGAGCATAATGAATCTTCGGCAGAGCTGTTCACTCGTTTACGCGTGAATGATTTATGGTTTGCTGAGTTCAGGGAATCCTTTCTTCAGAATATGTAAGCCAATCAGCCATTCCCCCACCACAAACTATCTCCAATCAGCAACAACATCACGAGCAGATAAACCAGGTTCAGTGTTAAAAATGCGGCCCCGATTGATCTGGTTTGCGTGTTGCGCAACCATAATCCAAATCTAATTACAAGAAATAAAGCTGTGAACATGTTCATGATTGCTGGCAAGGTGTAGTGAAAAACACCAGCTGCACTTAAAAGTATTGCTGATAGCGCTGTGGCTACCACCCAAACAAAGGTCAGCGCGCTGATCTGGCGTGGCGCGAAAATGCGGGTCAAAGAAGGGAAGCCTGCTTTTTGGTACTCATCATCATAACGAAGCAGGATCAGCCAGGTATGAGGTATTTGTCCGATGAAGAAGAATGTCGCCACAAGAATGATATAGGCGTGTGTGATGTCGCCGCCGGCACTGATCCACCCGATGATGGGTGGTATGGCACCGACCAGCGAGCCTGGTATGACAGCAAATATGCTCACGCGCTTGAGGTTCGTATAGATCAGGTTGTATAACAACAAGTTGGTTACACCGAGCAGCAGTGCTGGTATCCTGCCGGCAATGAACAGCAGGTATGCGCCTAAAAGTCCGCAGACAATTGCAATTAATGAAGCTGTTAACAATGTCAGTCTGTCAGAGGGCAATGGTCTGCTTTTTGTTCGCGACATCATTGCATCCAGCTTGTGCTCCTGAATTTGATTAATGGCGGCAGAGGAAAAGGAAAGGAAAAAGATTCCGGCAACCAGGGGCATCCATCCCTGGTTGAAGCTTCCGGCATGCAATATGAAACCTGTAAGTGCCGAGAGGCTTACGGCAAGCGTGATATGCGGTTTGCCTAACTCAATAATGGCCTTAAGCACGTGCGGGTTGTTTGCATTATTCATTCAGCGACTTTAGGAAAGCAACAATGAGTTCGATCTCCTGTTCTGAAATTTCGCCTTCATAGCTGAGCATCTGTCCGCGCCGGAAGCCCAGGGTGATGTCATAGTCGGGGTCATAAATGGAGCGCTTCACATATTCTTCATCATAAAGAATCTCACGCTCCACACCATTTGTTACCACGGTAATCATCTCGCCATATCTGCCCCGGAAGCTCGGCCCGATGATGCTGGTTCCATCCAGCGAATGACAAGCGATACAACCTTTGCTTTCAACAATTTGCCGGCCAAGGAGCGCCGGGTCAGCGCCGTCGGGAACCACAATTGCCACTGCAGTTGTGTCGGCATACCACTCCCAGAATTCATCCTGTTCCATGACAACCAGGTCGGTGTACATGAGCGAGTGCTGCAAACCGCAATACTCAGCACAATAAATGGTATAGGTCCCCAGGTTGTTGGCCTGGAACCACATGCGGTTGTTTGGCAGCCCGGGCACCATATCCTCTTTTACCCGAAATGCGGGTATATACAATGAGTGCAATACATCAAGCGCATTGAGGTTCAGTATGATGGCTGTGTCTTTTGGTACAAAAAGCTTGTCGGTCACGCGGCCATTTTCATAAGTGAATGAAAAACTCCACATCCTTGCGTTGGCAGTAATATGCACACCGTCATCCGGCGGTCTTTTCAGGGGGATCCAGGCCACATAGCCGTAATAAAACATCCCCAGCACAAGTATTAACGGGATCACCGTCCAGATGACCTCCAGCTTGTTGTTGCCCTCTATGTGGGACGGCACCGGGTTCCGCTTCTTATTGTACCTGTATAAGAAATAGATGATGGTAGCGGTGATGCTGATCAGGAAAAAGAAGGCAATCCCGAGGATAAAGACGAAGGCATTGTCCACACCTTCCACAAATGTTGAAGCGCCTAATAGATACATA
>SKOK01000244.1 GCA_007120085.1 Bacteroidales bacterium
CACCATCACCGCCTCCGCCAGCCCCAATGGCAACATTGCCCCCGCTGGCGATGTCGTGGTGGAGCACGGCAACAACCAAAGCTTCACCATCACACCCAACACCGGCTATGCCATACTGGATGTCATGGTGGATGGAGTGAGCGTTGGTGCGGTGGGTACCTATACTTTTGAAAATGTGACGCAGGCACACACCATACACGCCACATTTACCAAACTCACATACACCATCACCGCCTCTGCAAATCCTGCAGCCGGTGGCTCAGTAAGCGGCGACGGCGAATATGACCATGGACAAGAAGTAACCCTGACGGCCACACCGAACCCAGGTTATGAATTTGTGAACTGGACGGAAGATGGTATCATGGTGTCTCAAGATGCACTTTACACATTTACCGTTTCCGGCAATCGACAACTGGTAGCACATTTCAGCACACAACAATTTACCATTGAAGTCACTGCAAACCCACTTGAAGGAGGAACCCTGGCAGGTGGTGGCTCTTATGCTTTTGGTCAGGAGGTCACACTCACTGCCACACCCGCCACAGGTTACGAGTTTGTAAACTGGACGGAAGATGGCACGGTGGTCTCAACCTCTGAGGAGTATGTGTTTGATGCCACGGCCAATCGAACGCTGGTGGCCAATTTCAGCCTCAGGCAGTACAATATCGCCATCAGTGCCAATCCGGCTGCAGGTGGCTTGGTGAGCGGCGACGGCGAATACGACCATGGACAGGAAGTCACACTGGAAGCTACCGCAAACACCGGTTATGAGTTTGTAAGCTGGACAGAAGATGGCGTTGTGGTTTCGACAGACGCCGAATATGTGTTTGATGCCACGGCTGATCGCACGCTGGTGGCCAATTTCGCACAAACAACCCATGTCATCACGGCCACGGCCGGCCCTAACGGCAACATCAGTCCATCGGGCGACGTGGTGGTAATCCACGGCAACGACCAGGCTTTCACCATCACACCCAGCACGGGCTATGCCATCCTGGATGTCGTGGTGGATGGAGTGAGCGTTGGTGCGGTGGGTACCTATACTTTTGAAAATGTGACACAGGCGCACACCATTCACGCCACTTTTGCCATCAACACCTACACCATCACCGCCTCTGCAAATCCTGTAGCAGGTGGCTCGGTGACCGGCGACGGCGAATTTGACCATGGACAGGACGTCACCCTGACAGCCACCGCAAACACCGGTTATGAGTTTGTGAGCTGGACAGAAAATGGCGCGGTGGTCTCCACTGATGCGGAATACGTGTTTACAGCCATGGAAAACCGCACGCTGGTGGCAAACTTTGCGACATTGTTATTCAAGGTTACCTTTAGCATCATTGACCAGGAAAACAATCTCATTGAGAATGCAGTACTTACATTTGGTGGTATTATGTATGATGCTGGAAACTACATCATCGAAAACCTCTCTCCGGGACAGTACGACTACACAGTTGATGCAGAAGGATTCCAGCAAGCCAGCGGCACAGTCAACATCGTAAATGCCGACATTACAGAGGAGGTTGTATTGGTACAAGAAGAACAACAGGATATTCTGTATTTGCAGGATATCATCATTGCTGCAGGTGAATCAAGCTGTTTTGCAGCCCTGCAAAGTATTATCACGGCAGGTGACGGAAGTGTATTTGTTATCGAGGCGGATGCTGATGTTCAACTGATAGCCGGAACAAGCATCCTTATGCGGCCAGGAACAAGCATTATGGCAGGGAGCCACGTTCAAGCCTACATTGATCCCGATTCGCCTTTCTGCGGGGAGGGCGAAAAGCATTTCCTTGCCATCGATGACACCACTGAAGAGGTTGGAGAGACTGCTGCTGAGGATAATGATCACTTCCTTTCAGATGATTGGAAGAAGCAAGAAGCATCTCCGGGTGTTCGAATTATCCCTAATCCAACGAAAGACCATTTCAGGCTTGACCTGACAGGTTTTGAAAATGACAAGCCCATTGTAGTGGAAGTGTTCGGATTGCATGGAGAACTGTTGTTCAGGGAGATGACTTATGCTGACAGCCAGCAACGCTTCAGCCTCGGATCACGGCAACCAGGGATTTATGTTTTGCGCGTAATACAGGGTAGTTTTTCAGAAAATCAACGCATCATCAAACATTGATCAACGAAAGTTTGTTCTTCCTACATAACAAATATAAAATTTTGATTATGTGGGAAGAACAAAACAACCAGCTCGTTCGCAATTTTGAGTTCAAAGACTTCAGTGAGGCTTTTGCCTTCATGACCAGGGTAGCCATCCTTGCAGAGAAGCACAACCATCATCCGGAGTGGAGCAATGTGTATAACAAACTGGAGATTCGTTTGTCAACGCACGATGCCGGTGATACCATAACCGACAAGGACCGCAAGCTGGCAGCTGCCATTGATGCCTTGTAATACCGGATTTATCCGCCGTAGTTGGTCAGCTCGTCCGTAAGCTGGAAGTCAAATTCAGGATATTCATAAATTGACATCCGTGGTTCTGTTTCGCCTATGGAATAGCCCCAGATGCTTTGGTATTCTTTGGGATCTTCACCCATTTCCCGCATCTGATCAAGATAAGCTGCAATCGATTTCGATTCAATGATGGTAAACTTCCCGATCTTATCGATGATGGGGCTATGACTTCGGGTGTGGTCGTGGTCGAATTCGAGTATGCGCCGGCCATCGTTTGTGATGCCTATCACCCTGTATGTCATACTCTTGCCAACACCTGGCAAGTTGAGGACGTTGCGGTCAGTGGCCAAAAACGGGATACCAGCCTCTTTACGCAAGGCATCAATGTTTTCGACCATCTGTTCCGCCTCAAGCGGGAATTTCCGGATGCGTTTCCTGTATTCTTTGGGAATATATCCAACAAGCTTTTCTTCCATTTGCTCCTGTGCGGCGCGTGCATTGGTGGCAAATTTTTCTGAATTTTCCTTATATCCCTTAACGGAAAATGTGTAATATGGCAGCACACCGATGTCGTTAAGCACCTGGCGCAGCCTGGCGGTATGTCCGCGGCGGGCAGCAGGAGCAGTAAATACGAGCTGATTGGTGACTGTCCAGCCGGCCGAAGCAAGCCTGTTGACACAAAGCTTCGTTTCGGGCGTCACTTCCATTGGCGACTGCAGGTGGGTTTGAATCACAAACTGCTTGATGCCGATGCGCGATGCTTTCTCTTTAAATTCAGCCAAAATGCGTGTCAGGTTTTCAGTAACGCGCTGTGGCAGATAGGCAGGCAGGCGTGTACCAAGGCGAATGCGCAGGATCTCCGCGTGTTTTTCACCATCCGGCCGTTCTTTGTTTTTCTCTTTCTTCCTGACGGCCATTTCATAAACTGCATTCAGGATCTTATCCATCGACTTATCCGAGCTCATCAGGGCATCACCACCAGTGATGAGAATATCGCGCAAGCGCGAGTCTTCCTCCCAATAGCTCATGATCATCTCCAGCTTGGCGTTCCAGGATTGCTTGGGCAAAAGCTTATCCAGGTCGAAGTTAAGGTTACCCCGCTGGAAGTCGTACATCCGCTGGCAGGAAGCACACAGACCGGCACACGCCCTTCCCATCGTGTCGGGAATCATAATGGCGACTTCAGGATAACGGCGATGCACATTGTGGCGCGTGGGAAGTATCCAGCCGGCCGCATTTGGTTTGCCGGGCTCAACAATATCTTCCTTCTCCCAGGCAACAATATGCCCAAACTCGTCAACCAGCTGCTTCGAATAAATCACATAATAGCGGATGGCCAGGTCTTTGTTTTCAGCAAACTCAGGAGCGTCAACATTCAGAAGTGATAAATAATAGGGATTGACAAAGAAGGGAATACCCTGCGATTTTGCCTTGAACAACACGGCCATCGTAGCCTCGTCAAGCGAGTTTCCAAGCATCTCATTCAGCACTTCAGGCTTTCTCACAGCAAAACGCAGGTGAAAAAGGTAGTTGTCCCACCACGAGTACATCAGCTTGACTTTCTCTTCATAAGAAGCACCTTCCGGGAAAAAGAACCGCTGGCTGGAAATCACCTTCTGATCAATCTTTTCAATCAAAACGCGAATGATGCGCGCTTTGTTCTTTTCCCGGAGCCTGACAACCTCCGGATCAAGTCCGGATGGGTGATTTTTCATCCATGCCAGCACTTGCTCCGTTGAAGGCATATCGCGCCTGGCTTTGCCGGCAAACTGCCTGAAAAGGTGGATCATATCCCTCAAAAAGTCACTTGTGGCCTGCCCTTCACCTTTGGTTGCAGTGAGCCACAACAAGCCGAAAACATCGTTATGAACCCGCTCACCGCGGAGGTTCAGGTCTTCATATGACTGTCCGGCGTGGTCCAGGTAATCCAGGATGCGGATCGCTGCATAATCCTGCCAGCTAAGCTGCTCCATCGCCTCCCTGCCCTCGGCCTCAAAGCGGTAAAACCGATAAGCATCAGGATGATCTTCCATGTATGTCATCACCATCTCACGAATGCCTGCCGAAAATTCATCAGCACCATCCGACTTTGACATCAGATCTGCCACAGCAGGATTTTCCTGCAGAAATTGTTGCAACAACAAGGAGACCTCTTCCGCCAGGTTCTTATTCAGTAAACTGTGAAACTCTTTTTTTGTTTTTATGCTATGATTAGCTGTAAAGGACATAGTGGGTTTATGTGGTTTTTAGTGTTGTGTTTCTATAACCGAAGCAATTGGCCGATAATTTCCGTACCCTGAAACAGCTTCTGTTGAAAGATTCGCTTTAGCCATCACAGGTAAGCAATTTCATTGCAAAGGTACGGATTTTTGGGCAAAGGGGCAAGTCTTGATGCCCTACCTCGACGCAATACGCTTAATTTCAGCGCGTAACGATGGATCTAAAAGCATTGCCATCACCACAAAAAACAGAATCAGAAATATTCGCGCAGGATACATCAGATGGACAGGAAGCTCACCGGTATAATGGCTGATGAAATAGATGGCCACGGCAAGGGCGATCATCAATAGAATTCTGATTACGTCATACGGTACTTTAAAGAATTTGCGTCCAAAGAGGTATGAGAGTGCTGCCAGTGAAAAATAGCAAATCAGGGTGGCCCAGGCTGACCCATAATAGCCTATTTTGGGAATCCACCACACATTGAGCGCGATGGTTATGATGGCTCCTGCAACGGCAAACCAGGCGCCATAGCCTGTTTGTCCGGTCAGTTTGTACCAGATCGAGAGGTTGAAATATATGCCCAGGAACATATTTGCCAGCAGCAACATGGGCACAACAGGAAGGCCTGCGTGGTATTCAGGCCCTATGAAGTGTTTTACAATATCCATAAAAAGCGTGACCCCCAGGAAGATGACTAGGCAGGCCATCACAAAATAATTCATCACCCGGGCGTATGTTTCCTTTGCGTTGACAGCGCTGGCTTGCGCGAAGAAGAACGGCTCAGCTGCGAAGCGAAAGGCCTGGATAAAAACCGTCATCAGAATTGACAGCTTATAAACCGCGCCATAAATACCCACTTGTGTCATGGCGATGTCCTCAGGAAGGAGGAATTTAAGCAGAAGTTTGTCGAGTGCTTCATTGACCCAGCCGGCCAGCCCGGCCACCAGCAGTGGCAGTGCATAGATGAGCATCGTTCTGAGTAATTGCGGATTGAATTCGGGCTTTACGGAACGCATCACCGGGGTTAGGAGCAGCAAAGTGATGATGGTGGCTGCAAGGTTGGCAATAAATACGTACCCAACACCAATCCGGGGATCATAAATAAGTCCAATGAACTGTTGAACCGATGGCCCGGCGTGTTGAAGCAGCCACGGGCACAAAAGCAAAAAGAACAACACGGTGATGATGTTGATGGCGATCCCGATAAGTTTAAGCACTGCAAAGCGCATTGCTTTGTTTTCGGCCCTCAGCCGGGCAAAGGGGATGGCGGCAATGGCATCAAGTCCCACGATGCTGCCCAGCAAAACGATGTATTCCACGTTGTCGGGATAGCGCAGGGTTTCAGCAATTGACTGCCTGAAGACAATCACCAGGAGGATAAAAAGAATTGATGTGGAGAGGACGGAGAAAAGCGAGGTGCTGAAGACGGTATTTTTTTTTGCCGGCTCTTCTTTTTCTGAGAAGCGGAAAAAGGCTGTTTCCATGCCATACGTAAGTATGATAATCAGAAATGCCACATAGGTGTACATTTCCGTAATAACGCCATATTCGCCGGGGTCAACAAAAACACGGGTATAGAGTGGCACCAGGAGAAAGTTTATCAGCCTTCCTACGATGCTGCTGAGCCCGTATATAGCTGTTTGCCCTGCAAGGCGCCTGAGGGGATTCACAGTGAAAAGATTTAAACCATAATCAAGGCATTAGTCATTGGACTGAGCCCGAACCTTGGCCTTCCAGGCCTGATAGGTCGTTTGAAAAAACTCCGGGTCGTTTACACGCAACCAGGTGCCATACTTAACGTAATCAGGAATGATGCCACCCTTTGATTTTTTCTGGTCTTCCGGAATGCCTAACTGGTTCAAGTGGCGTTCATAAGCAATCTTGCTGGGCCTGTCTTCTTTTCTGTTCATAATGATACTATATTTGTC
>SKOK01000140.1 GCA_007120085.1 Bacteroidales bacterium
TACCGGCAGGGCCTTGCTGCTGGTGACTTTTTTGATGGTCATCCTGGTGTTTCTCATTCTTTCATAAATCTGATTGAATTATGGCTCGGTATTATGTGATTGCCGGCGAATCATCAGGCGACCTGCACGGTGCCAACCTGGTGAAAAGCCTGCGGCAGCAAGATCCGGATGCGGTTTTTCGCTTTTGGGGCGGCGACCGAATGTCTGCCCTGGCAGGCCAGCCTGTGAAACATATCCGCGAGCTTGCCTTTATGGGCTTTCTGGAAGTGCTATTGAACATAATGACCATATTGCGCAACATCCGATTGTGCAAAGACGACCTGGTGAAGTATAACCCAGATGTACTCATCCTGATCGATTACCCCGGTTTCAACCTGCGCATTGCAGAATTTGCCCGCCGTCAAGGTATGAAGGTGGTCTATTATATCAGCCCTCAAATTTGGGCATGGAAGCAAAACCGAATAAAGAAGATCAAGAAGACAGTTGATAGGATGCTGGTGATTCTGCCTTTTGAGAAGGACTTTTATGCGCGCCTGGGTATGGATGTGGATTTTGTAGGGCATCCACTGCTCGATGAAGTACTGCCAATCAGGGAATCTGCAGACTACCGTGCATTCATCCGGAAGAATGGACTCCCTGAAAAACCTGTTGTTGCGCTGCTGCCGGGCAGTCGAAAGCAGGAAGTAAGCAGGATGCTGAAAGAAATGCTGGCTGTGGCTGCCCAGTTTCCAGATTATCAGTTTGTTGTAGCAGGAGTGTCGGGACTCGGAAAAGATTTTTATCAGCAGTTAACGCAGCCTGCAAATGCTGCCGTCGTGTATGATCAGACCTATTCGCTGCTTGCCAATTCCAGGGCTGCCCTGGTGGCCTCCGGCACGGCAACCCTTGAAACAGCACTCTTCAATGTGCCACAGGTGGTCTGCTACACGGCAAACCCCGTTTCTTATGCCATTGCGCGACGCCTGGTCAAGATCAAATACATATCACTCGTTAACCTCATCATGGACAGACACGTGCTGAAAGAACTCATTCAGCAAGATTTTAACAGGCAAAAACTCACCGATGAACTGACACGGTTACTTGATGACCAGGACTATCGCAATGCGATGCATGCAGCTTATCGCGAACTCGAAAGCATACTTGGGGGCCAGGGAGCCTCCTGCACAGCCGCCGCGATGATTGCCCAATTGGCGCAATCATAGAAAGCTTTCCCTTATTGCATCACAAATCTGCCTCTTAAATGTTAAATTGAACCGAAAAAAATATTTAAGACATAATATATATTATTATGGATAAATAATCAATAGATTTGCGGCATAATGATGCTTCAAAAGTCATATATGCCACTGCCAAGGCTGTTTTTGCCTCTTTGTGCCGGGATCATCTTATTTTTGGTGATCGACAGCTCGTTAAGCCGTGTTTCCTTGATTTATGGCGCTTTTTCCCTGACTGTCACCTGGTTTATCCTCCATTTTTCAGCCATTAACAAACACATTGCGGTTTGGTTGCATGGATGCATTATTTCTGGCTTGCTGGTTTTTGTTGGATTTATGCTGGCGCAGCAACATGACCAAATCAAACAAGCCGGACATTTTAGCCGACACTCAGGTGAAGAGGGGTATATCCTCGCCCGTGTAATTGAGCCGGTTTCTGAACGGGTAAATTCTTTCCGGACAGTGGTCAGTGTCGAAACCTTTGGGAATGACTCCCTCGTGCATAAGGTCCATGGCAGGCTCATGGTTTATTTTGAGAAGGACAGCCTCGCTGCTGCCATCCATTACGGTGATGTACTATTATTTGAAAACCGTTATGACCTGGTTTCACCACCACAAAACCCTTACGCCTTTGATTATCAAAGTTATTTGTCACGAAAGAACATCTTTCATTCAGCTTACTTTCGTTCAGGAAGCTGGCACTTGACCGGTGAAAGACGTGGTGTTTTTATCATACGCTGGGCTTTGTTTTTGCGTGGAAATGCCCTGGAGATTTTTTCTGAAAATCATTTATCAGGCAGGGAGTTTGCAGTCGTATCGGCATTGCTGCTTGGCTACCGCGAATATCTTGATGATGACCTGCGGCGCGAATTTGCCGGTGCAGGTGCGATGCATGTATTATGCGTTTCGGGCCTGCATGTCGGTATTATTTTTATGGTGTTGAAAAACCTTTTTGCCTTCCTGTGTCGATTACCAGGGGGTATGCTCCTGAGGACATTATGCATCTTGTTGTTTATCTGGCTTTATGCTGCCATTACAGGCTTTTCTCCTTCCGTGCTGAGGGCGTCTGTGATGTTCTCATTTGTGGCAGTTGGGCAAAGCTTCCGGCGACCAACCAATATCTATAATACCTTGGCAGCCTCAGCCTTTGTACTGGTGCTGATTGACCCGTATATCATTACGATGATCGGCTTCCAGCTTTCCTATCTTGCGGTGATCAGCATTGTGGCATTGCAACCACCCTTGTATAATCTCATAAAAGTCAAAAACAAGCTTCTGGACAAAGCCTGGTCCATTATCACTGTTTCAATTGCAGCGCAACTGGCAACCGGGCCGCTGGCACTTTTTTATTTCAACCAGTTTCCAAATTATTTTCTGATCACCAATCTTGTGGTTATACCGCTGGCCGGCAGCATAATCTATGTGTCTCTTCTGACGCTGGCATTGTCGCCGATACCCTTTGCTGGCGCACTGATGGGGAAGCTGTTATCTTTTATTGTAGCCTTCCTTCATCATTCAGTCCGCATCATTGAAGGCCTCCCATACTCCACGGCAACCGGAATATACCTGTCATTCCCGGAGACCTTACTGATTTTTTCCTTACTGATCACAAGCTGTATGTTCCTTATGCTTGGAACAAGACCTGCACTATTGCATACACTCAGCTTGGTTTTATTGCTGGTGGTATCATTTTCGATGAGAAACGTGAAAAATTCAAGACAGCATCATTTTGTGGTTTACAGTGCCAATCGTGCCACTGTCGTCGATTTTTTTGCCGGTAAGGAGTTGTTGATGCTCGCCTGCAATGACATGATGGATAATAATCGCAGCCAGGAATTTACCGTTGCTGGTAAACGCCTGCGGCACGGCCATAAGACAGCCACTTACACTTTTCCACTCTTGTCCTCCGACAGCCTTGTTAACACAGAATACTGGGCACGAAAGGGCGATTTGCTTGCATTTGCTGGTAAGACTATGCTAATGGTGGGAAGCAGCGATGCTGCATTAAATTACTCTCGACTTGATGGTCGTTTTGAGACGGATTACATGCTGATTGTGCAAAATCCGCGTATTAATCCTGAGGCTTTGCTGGAAGCTGTAAGGCCGGGTAAGGTGATCATAGATGGCTCAAACAGTGTCTGGAATGCTTCCCGCTGGGAAGATGTGTGCCATGAGTCCGATGTAGAGGTTTGGAATGTCAGAACACAAGGGGCCTACATCAGCCGAAACCTTAATTAGCAAATGTGCAAATTTACATCCACAGAATGAGGGTAACCAGCAGGGGTACCAGGATGGTAAGGATGATGCCGTGAGCCAGTGCGATGATGGCAAACTCCTTTCCTGATGCTGCAGTGATGATGGGCAGGGTGGTATCCATGCTGGTTGCACCTGCGGCCGCAATCGGTCCGAGTTTGCTGAAAACAATTACCATTAGCGGCGCAAGCAGGAGGGTGATGATCTCACGTATTATATTTGCAAGCAAAGCCGTTACACCCAAAGTTTCGCTATGTAGTTCGGAAATAATGATGCTGGAGAGGCTATAGTAGCCAAACCCAGCGCCAACAGCCAATCCCTCCCGTGTGGAAATCCCCGGCAGGAGTTTTGTGATCAGCAGAACACCTGCAAAAGTGCCGAGTACGGTTGCCAAAGGCAGGAGAAATAGGCGTGGTCCCTGTTTTTTGATTGTCAGCAGTGACTTGCTGTCTGCCCCAATGCTTATTCCTACCAGGAACATCAGTAAATAAAGTGCATATTTGCCAAGGTCTGTGCCCAATGGAATGAAAACCAGCAAACCGGTATGCCCTAGGAGGATGCCAGCAGCAAAGAATAAAAGTATTTTGAGACTAAGTAGCACTGGATTATGGCTTTTTTCTGAAAAAAGATTTCCAAAGAAGCAATGCCAGCACGAGGCTGCCGGTTATTCCGGCAATGCTGATCAGCAAGGCGTTGAGCCCCAGTGAAGGCAGACTGCCAACAATAATAGGATCACGCCCGATTGACAATCCCATCAGGAACAACAGCAGGAAAATGCTCCAAATAATGAGCCGTTCTGTAACTCGAATGACTTGTTTGTTGCGTCGCAACAGGTAACCAAGTGCCATCCCGCCAAATATAAGCAACAGTATTTCAATCATCTTAGCTGGTTTAGTGATAAACGGACATTCTGTGGCCCTACGTTTATGGCCGTCTGAAAAGATATTGCAAAGCAGATCCTTCATATCCGCGCAGCAGAATTTTTTGTCCTGGGGTGGGTCGTTCCCCAAAACGCATGTCATTACGGCGGTAAAGATTTTCCATCCTGATACCATATTCCTGCGAGATAGATGCCATCGAATCGCCTGCCCTGGCGATGTGATGATCGGCACCGCCTTTTCTTCGTTTGGGTTGCAGGAATATGCGCTGCCCTGGCAGTATGTCATTATCTCTCTCCAGATCATTGTACCTCAGGATCTGCCAGGCCCGGACATCAAGCTCCCGTTCGAGCGACTGCGGGGTATCACCATCCCTTGCAATGACATACCGGATGCGGTTGTAGGTTCCCTGCTGCCGGCCAAAGGTCCTGACAACAGGGAAATCTTCTCTGGTGTTAACCGGTCCTGAGGAGATTTTTCTCATCTGGGTTTTTCTATTGGTATTTGCTGCCACATATCTGTCGTCCAATGCTTTGTGATCCAGCTTGTAAAGACTGTGCTCCCGGATGAGCCTGATCAGCATGGCCGGATAATTGGGATTCGTGGCATAGCCGGCGCGGCTCAAACCATAGGCCCACGCTTCATAATCAAGTACATCCAGATCAAAAAGGAAAGCATAACGCGGGCGCAATGTGAGAAAGGCCGTGTGGTCGTAAAATGAATCTACCGGGTCATCATACTTACGGAAACACTCGTTGGGTGCGTCATCAGTATAGGCGTAGGTTTTGCCAGACCAGCCGTGGCACTTGATGCCAAAATGGTTGTTGGCATTCACGGCCAGCTCGCTGTTGCCAAAACCCGACTCAACAATGGCCTGCGCCATCTTGATGCTCGCAGGGATGCCGGATGCACGCATCTCGACAATGGCAATGTCTTGGTATGTTTCAATGTATTCAGGCAGACTCAAACCCCGCTGTCCATAAAGAATTGAAGGCAAAACAAGCAAGAAAAGAATAAGCTTTTTGAAAATGTGATGCAAAAATTGATGCATAAACACTATTTTTGAAAGTTAATTTACTGCGAATTATTAAATGCCGCCACAAGCCGACTCGTATTTAATGATGATTTATAACGTTGATAACCAGTTTTTATAAACGAACACCCGTATCTGATGAGTTATATTTTCGATATTCTGTGGCATTTTCAATTCAATTTCCTGATGAAATTTCGAAAGCTCAAAAATACATCAAAACGATCATTTATATAATGCAAAAGATTAAAAAATATTTTCCTGGCTTGTCTGAGAACCAGTTAGAGCTGCTGGAAACGCTTTGGCCGCTCTACAGCGAATGGAACGAGAAGATCAACCTGATATCCCGTAAAGACCTGCCTCATTTTTATGAAAGACATGTGCTGCATTCGCTGGCAATACTGAAGGCAATCCATTTTGAACCAGGCACACGTATTTTGGATTTTGGCACAGGGGGCGGCTTTCCGGGCATACCGCTTGCCATTGCCTGTCCTGATGCTGAATTTGTGTTGATTGACTCCATCGGTAAGAAAATCAACGTGGTGAATGAGGTTGTGAACGGTCTTGGACTTTCGAATGTTACTGCGATGCAGGCCAGGGGCGAGGATATCAATGTAAAATTTGACTTTGTGGTCAGCCGTGCCGTTAAGCCCCTGCCTGTATTTCTGCCCTGGGTCAGGAATAAAATCAAAAAGGACGGATTTAACCAGCTCAATAACGGGGTGTTATATCTCAAGGGCGGTGATTTTGAGGAGGAACTGGCATCCGTTCAAGAGAATTATCGTATCTTCGAATTGTCCTCTTACTTTGAAGAATCGTTTTTTGAAACAAAAAAAATAATTTATTTGTATTAAAAACTTGCATTTAAATCATAAATTATATTACCTTTGAAAAATAAATCAATTAATCATAAAATTCTATTAAAATGAGTAAAGAAAAAGAAAATCCTGCTTCACAGGAACAGTCTGTTAACAAGGAGAAAATGAAGGCGCTTCAGTTGACGTTGGACAAGATTGAAAAGTCGTATGGCAAAGGCGCCATCATGAAGCTGGGCGATTCGGCCGTTGTGCCGGTGGATGTGATCTCGACGGGTTCGCTGACACTCGACCTGGCGCTGGGCACCGGTGGCCTGCCGCGCGGGCGCGTGGTAGAGATCTA